>JANYCM010000159.1 GCA_025360285.1 Sphingomonadales bacterium | reverse complement strand
CAAACCTCTCCCCTCCCGCCTGCGGGAGGGGCTGGGGGTCGGTCTCTCGACACGTGCCAACAACGACAAAAGGGCCGCCCCCCACCGGGCGGCCCTTTTTCGTTATTACCGGGGGACAGCCTATCAGGGACAGGGGGTCGCAGGGCGCACCGCGCCAAAGCCGGTTATGCCGCGTCCATGACCAACGCCCCGCTGTTCCCGCCCACCCGCGCCGCCGGCCTTGGCCGCCTGGCCGCCTTTGTGCCGCGGGCCGGGCGAGACTATGCCCAGGGCCGCAACGCCGATCCTGGACCGGGCGCCCGCCACAATGTCTCGCAACTGTCGCCCTGGCTGCGCCACCGCCTGGTTACCGAAGCCGAAGTCGTTGATGCCGTGCTGGCGCGGCACAGCTTTGCAGCGGCCGAAAAATTCGTCCAGGAGGTGCTGTGGCGCACCTATTGGAAGGGCTGGCTGGAACTGCGCCCGGCGATCTGGGATCGCTACACCACCGAGCGTGGTGCCCTGCGCGCCGGCTTTCGCGGCACACGTGATCTCGCACGCGCCGAAGCCGGCGCCACCGGGATCGCCGGCTTTGATGATTGGGCGCAGGAACTCGTCGCCACCGGCTATCTGCACAATCACGCCCGCATGTGGTTCGCCTCGATCTGGATTTTCACCCTGCGCCTGCCCTGGGTGCTGGGCGCTGATTTCTTCATGCGCCACCTTGTCGATGCCGATCCGGCGAGCAACACCCTGTCATGGCGCTGGGTCGCCGGCCTGCAAACGCCGGGCAAGACCTATCTGGCCCGCGCTGACAATATCGCCCGCTACACCGATGGCCGCTTTGCGCCGCAGGGCCTTGCCACCACCGCGACCGCGCTGACCGAACCTCCACCGCCGGCGCCGGCGGCGCTGGCCCCCGGTGGGGACTGGCACCCCGATCAGCCGGCGCTGTTGCTGGTCACCTCCGAAGACATGCACCCCGAAAGCGCTTTCGCGGCCACATCGCCGTTCAGGGCGGCGCTCATCGTGTCGGCCGGCGCGCCCGGCAATGCCGCGTCCCAGGCCTTTGTTGCCGCCGCCGCCGCCGATACCGCCGCCCGCGTGGAGGCGCATTTCGGCTGCCCGGCCACGGTCGTCCCGGCGCTCGATGCCGCCGCGCTTGCCGCTGCTGCAGCCGCCGCGCAGGTGACGGTGATCGTCACCGCCGCTGCCCCCGTCGGCCCCACCGCCACCGCCCTTGCGGCGGCGCGCATCGCCCTGCAACCACAGGGCGTGCGCCTCATCGAACGGCGCCGGGCCTGGGACACGCGGTTCTGGCCGCACGCCCGCAAGGGCTTTTTCGCCTTCAAGGAACAGATCGAACCGCTGCTCGGCCAGCCGCTCCTGCTGTAACCGCCGGTCACGCCGCCACCGCCGCCCCCAGCACCGGCGTCGCCGCCGACCCGACGAACGATCGCGCTGCCAGCGCTGCCCCAATCGCAAAGGGCGTCGGCACAAAACCGAAGCGCCGGGTAAAGCGCGACGCATCCACGGCATAGGCCCGGTCCCATTGGAAGCGCATCTCGCGCATTTCGCGCAGCATCGGCATGAACAGGCCGATCACACCGTGCAGCCACATCGGCACGGCGAAAATCCGTGGCCGTGCGCCAATGGCGGCGGCGCCCAGCGCGATGATCTGGCGCGGCGTCTGGATCGGCGGGCACGGCATGTGCCAGGCCTGGCCGAAATCATCGTCAGGGGCATCGAGCAGCAGCAGCACGGCGCGGGCGATATCGGGCACATAGGCAAAATCATGGGGCGCGTCCGGCGGCACGATCATCTGCGCCGTCTTGCCCCGCGCGATTGACCCGAAGACCAGATCGCCAAGATGCGTCAGCGTCACGCCGGGGCCATAGAAATCCGGTGCCCGCAGCGCCGCGACCTTCACGTCGCGCGCCGCCTGCCACAGCCGCGTCACCGCCGCCCGTGCCGCCGGCTTCTTGCCAACGCGGCTCAGCGCCATGTCCTCGCGCAGTGGTTCGGTCTGGGCGCCGTACATGTAAAGATTGTCGACAAACACCATCCGCGCGCCGGCGGCCCGGCAGCCGGCGAGCATATTGGCCATCGCCTGCGGCCAGGTGCGGGCCCATAAATTGCCATCATAGGCAAAACCGATGGCAACGACGACCTGCGCGGCCCCGGCGATGGCCGCCGCAACCGAGGCGGCATCAAGAACGTCGCACGCCATAAAGGGGACGGCCGCTGGCAGATCGGCCGGGCGCGGCCGCTGCGCCACCCGTACGTGCCGGCCTTCGGCGAGCAATTGCGCCGCCACGGCACGGCCCACGGCGCCATAACCCAGAACCAGAATTTCGTCGCTCATCTCACGCTCCTCACCGGGCCGGGGGTGCCCGCTGACGCCAGAAATAGGCCGGGCTTGCGCATATCCAAAATGCATTGTTTATATCAAAATCATGCGCGAACTGAATATTTCCGGCGTCGATCTCAACCTGCTGCCGCCGCTGGCGGCGCTGTTGCGGCGGCGCAATGTCACCCATGCGGCGCAGGATGCCGGGCTCAGCCAGCCGGCGATGAGCCGGGCGCTGGCGCGGCTGCGGGCGTTGCTGGGCGATCCGCTGCTGGTGCGCGGCAATGCCGGCTATGTGCTCACCCCGCGCGCCGCCGCGCTGCAACCGCGGCTGGAAGCAATGCTGACCGGCATCCGCGACCTTCTGACGACGGCGCCGTTCGATCCGGCGACGGCGCGGCGCACCATCCGGCTGGCGGCGGCCGACAGCCATACCGTGGCGCTGATCCCCGCCGTGATGGCACGGCTGGCGCGCGAAGCGCCGGGCATCGATGTCCGTGTCGAAGCCTATGGCCCCGACTTGCAGGCGCGCATCGACAGCGGCGCCATCGACCTGGCCTTTGCCACCGCATCAACCCCGCTGCCGCCCGGCGCCCTGTCGGCACCGCTTGGCGATGACCGGCTGGTGCTGGCGATGCGGCATGGCCATCCGGCGGCGGGCGATGCCTGGACGATCGCCGATTATGGCCGCTGGCACCATGTCGGCGTGGCGCTGCTCGGCGACGGCCAGAGCGAGCTTGATACGCTGCTCGCCGCCGCCGGGGTGCAGCGCCGGATCGCGCTGGTGACGCCGCATTTCACCGCGGCATTGGCGGCGGTGGCGGCAACCGACATGGTGACGACGATAAGCGAAAATTTCGCCCGGCGCTTTGCGGGGCCCTTTGGCCTGGTCCTCAAGCCGCCGCCCTTTGCCGCCGCCGATCTGCACATCACCATCGTCTGGTCGCATTTGCGGGAGGGCGATGCCCTGCTGGCGTGGTTCCGGGCGCTGCTGGTGGACGTCGCGGCGGGGTTGTAGGGCACGCGGCGGGCCGCATTTTTCCTCTCCCGCAAGCGGGAGAGGAGGGTTCGCGCGCATCCCGCGCCCTCTCACCGTGCCGCCGGCCGCCCATCCACTGTCGCTGAATAATCCACCACGCACATGGCGCTGTACACCGGATGTTGCCCGCAGCCGGCGCCGGCAAAGGCCAGGCGCGGATCGAAAATCACCCGGCGGTGGCCGCGATCGGCAACGCCATCATCGACGATCAGCTGGCGCACCACGGCGACCGGCGCGCTGAAGCCATAAGCAATCGTTTCAGACACATAGATGCCGCCGCCGCGCCGCTGGACGCGCTGGCCCGGCGTCGCGCCATCGGGGGACACATGCCCGGTATCACCGCTTTTGCCCTGCGCCGCGGCATGGTCGGCGGCGGCGCCGGCCAGAAGCGCGCTGGGGGTTAGCGGCGGCAACGGCGGCTGATGCTCCAGAAAGGCGATCGCGTCATCAACCGCGGCAACGCCTTCGCGGGTCAGGTGGATGCCGGCTTCATCGGGGGCATCGACCTGGCGGCCATGATAATAGCCGCGATAGGCGCGCAGGCTCGCGGCATAGGCCTGCGGATGGGCGCGCGCATCGTTGATCGCCGCGATGACGCCGGCCGGCATATCGGCCGCTGCCGCCGGGGCGGCGAGCAAGGCG
>JANYCM010000154.1 GCA_025360285.1 Sphingomonadales bacterium | reverse complement strand
CCCGGCCACCCAACGAAAGTATTCTGAACTGGGCGGCCGGGCGCGGGCGCGGGCCGGCACCGCTCAACACACCCTCAGCCCCGTTCCCGCATGATCCGCGCTGCGTCGCGTTTCCAGTCGCGGGTCTTTTCGGTCTCGCGCTTGTCGTGAAGCTGCTTGCCCTTGCCCAGCGCCAGTTCCACCTTGGCGCGGCCTCGATCGTTGAAATAGATCGACAGCGGGATCAGTGTCATGCCCTGGCGCGCCACGGCGCTGCCCATCTTGTGGATCTGGCGTTCGTGGAGCAGCAATTTGCGCGGCCGCTTGGGTTCATGGTTGAAGCGGTTGCCATGGCTGAATTCCGGGATATTGGCGTTGACCAGCCAGATCTGGCCATCCTTGACCTCGGCATAGGCCTCGGCAATGCTGCCCTCACCGCCGCGCAGCGCCTTCACCTCGGTGCCGGCGAGCGCGATACCGGCCTCCACCACATCCTCGATGAAATATTCATACCGCGCCCGCCGGTTTTCGGCGACGGTCTTGACCTTGACGGTTTCGTGGCGCGGACGAACCACTAGATCAGCCCGGCGTGCGCCAGCCCGGCATCGACCGCCGCCTTCGACGCCGCGCTCGGCCCACAGATCGGCAGGCGCACATCGGCGGCCATCTTGCCCAGCCGGGCCAGCGCATATTTCGTCGGCCCCGGCGAGGCATCACTGAACAGCGCGGCGTGCAGCGGATACAGCCGGTCATTGATCGCCAGCGCCGTGCGGAAATCGCCGCCCAGCATCGCCGCCTGGAACTGCGCACACAGCTTGGGCGCGACATTCGCTGTCACCGAAATGCAGCCCACCCCGCCCATGGCGTTGAACCCCAGCGCCATATCGTCATTGCCCGACAGCTGGATGAAATCCGCCCCGCACGCCGCGCGCTGCGCCGATACCCGCGCCAGGTTGCCGGTGGCATCCTTCACGCCCACGATCCTCGGCAGCTTCGCCAGCGCCGCCATGGTTTCGGTGCTCATGTCGGCCACCGAGCGGCCCGGGATATTGTAGATGATGATCGGCAGCCTGGACGCCTCGGTCAGCGCGGTGAAATGCGCGATCAACCCGGCCTGCGACGGCTTGTTGTAATAGGGCACGACGATCAGCGCGGCATCGGCGCCGACTTTTTCGGCATGCGCCATATGGGCGATTGCCGTTGCCGTATCGTTCGATCCGCACCCGGCGATCACCGGCACGCGGCCGGCCGCCACCTCCACCGTCCGGGTGATGACGGCATAATGTTCGGCGATGGACAGGGTCGGCGATTCCCCCGTCGTGCCGCACGGCACCAGCCCTGATGAGCCTTCGGCGATCTGCCATTCGACAAAGGCCGCCAGCGCCGCGAAATCGACGCTGCCGTCCCTGAACGGCGTCACCAGCGCCGGGATCGATCCCTGAAACATAATTTCCTCAATGACTTCACCTGGCAGACGCAACCGCCTATGCCAAAGTGCCAAAACCTTCAGGTCTGATATGGAGCGCGCGCCGCACTTGTCCAGCAAAGTCTTTGCCCTGCTGTTTGCCGCCCTGTCGCTGGCCACCCCGTTGCGCGCGGCCGATCCGTCGCTCGATCAGGCAACACGCAGCCTTTATGCGGCGCGGCTGGCCGGCAATGCCGCCGGGCGCTTCGGTGGCCTTGCCGGATCGCCGCTGGTCGGCGTGGCGCCGGTGCCGATCCTTGAAACCATCGTCACCTGGGATCGGCTGCGCCGCGAGACCTATCAGGGCAGCTTTGCCGAATATGCGCTGTTCCTGCGCGCCAACCCCGAATGGCCGCAGGCGCTGGCCATCCGCCGCGCCGCCGAAAAGGCCATTGATGACACTGTGGCCGCGCCCGACCGCCTCGCCTATTTCAGGCAGTTCCCGCCAACCACACCGTTGGCCAAGCTGCGTCTGGCCGAAGCGCTGGCGCTGCTCGGCCGCAAACCCGAAGCGGTGGCAGCGGCACAGGGCGCCTGGGTGTCGGCCGGCCTTGATGAGGCCGGCGAAAGCCGCTTGCTGGCGCTGTTCGAACCCGATCTGACGCCCGAAAACCACCTCGCCCGCGCCGACCGTCTGCTCTGGTCGGGCCAGACAACCGCCGCCGCCCGGCTGCTGCCGCGGCTCGACATGGATCGCCGGCTGTGGCTGCTCGCCCGCATCGCGCTGCGCACCGGCGCCGATGCCGGCAATGTCGAGGCGCGCCTCGGCGGCGTTCCCGCGGCGCTGCGCGATGATCCCGGCCTGCTGCTCGATCGCGCCCTGTGGCTGCGCCGTACCGGCCGGCCGGAAGCGGCACAGGCACTGCTCGCCGCCACCGATCTGCCAGCCGGCCGCGTGCTTGATCCCGAGGCCTGGCTGCGTAATCGGCTGGATTTCGCCCGCCAGGCCTGGCGCGCCGGCAGTTTTGAAACCGCCTGGCGGCTCGCCGGCCGCCACGCCGCCTATGGCCCCGGCGTATCGCCGGCCGACCGACCGCTCGCCGAACGCCAGCTCTATGTCGAAAGCGAATGGCTGGCCGGCTGGCTGGCGCTGCGCAAGCTCGGCCGCCCCGCCGATGCCGTCACCGCCTTTCAGAATGTCCGCCGCGCCGCCCAAACCCCGCTCAGCCAGACCCGCGGCGATTATTGGACGGGCCGCGCCCTGGAAGCCGCCGGCCGGCCGGTGGAGGCACGCGCCGCCTATGAGGCCGCCGCCGCCCATGTCGATTGCTTCTATGGCCAATTGGCTGCCGAACAGATCGATCGGCCGCTGGTGCTGCGCCGCCTTCCTGCGGTGGTGGTGCCCGCCGATGTCGCCAGCACCTTCCGCGCCGAACCGCTGGTGCGCGCTGCGACAGCGCTGGGCGATATCGGCGACCATGACCGCCAGACTTTGTTCCTGCGGGCGCTCGCCGATCGCGCCGATGGGCCGCTGCGCCAGGCATTGCTCGCCGGGCTGGCGGCGCCGCTCGGCCGCCGCGATGCCGGGGTGCTCGCCGGCAAGGCGGCGCGCGGCGATGGCGAGCTGGCGCTGATCGATGCCGCCTTTCCGCTGCTCGATCTACCCGCCGATCTGGCGCCAAGCTTTACCATCATCCACGCCATCGGCCGTCAGGAAAGCCAGTTCGATATCGGCGCGATGTCCGCCGCCAATGCCCGCGGCCTGATGCAGTTATTGCCCGGCACCGCCGCCGAACAGGCCGGCAAGCTGGGCCTGCCGGCCTCGACCGAGCGGCTGACCAGCGATCCCATTTATAATGTCCGCCTGGGTTCCGCCTATTTCGCCCGGCTGCGCGATGGCTTCGGCGGCAGCCACGTGCTGGCCGTCGCCGCCTATAACGCCGGCCCTGGCAACGCCCGCAAATTCATCGCGCTAAACGGCGACCCACGCGATGCCGGCACCGACATGATCGACTGGATCGAGGCCATCCCCATCGCCGAAACCCGCAACTATGTGCAGCGCGTGCTGGAAAATGCCGTGATGTACGATCTTCTCCACCCAGAGACGAGCGTGATGCCACAGCGCAACCGGCTGAGCGCGTATCTGGGCAAGACGGTGCCGGGTTAGACAAATCAACTCCCTCCTCCTTGCGGGAAGGGAGTTGGCTTGGCTCACTAACCAACAGCTATTGTCTGCAATTGCATCTTATGCTCTACCCACCTTATGCAGCCCACCGACCCCTGCACCGCGATGAAGGTCCGCCGCCTCGCCCGGCGCACCACCCAGATCTATGATGACGCGCTGGCACCCTATGGGCTGACCATCGGCCAGATGGGGCTACTCGCCACGCTGCGCCGCCGCGAAGGTATCGGTATCGGCGCCCTGGCCGACCGGCTCGCCGCCGACGCCTCAACAGTCTCTCGCCTTTTGAAGCCGCTGCTTGCCAACGGCACCATCCGCATCGACAATGATCCTGGGGATCGCCGCGCCAAGCTGGTGTTTCTGACTGATGCCGGCTTCACCCGGCGCGCGGCCGCCCGTGCCGGGTGGCAGGCGGCCCAGGCCAGCATTGCCGATACGCTAGGCGACGGCCGCCGCGCCGCGCTGCACTTCCTGCTCGATGATGCCTTTGATCGGCTGAACAAATCTGCAGATACAGTTAAACAGGCGTCACAATGATGGACAGATCGCTTACCGGCCTCGCCCAGATGCAGGCCATGTTCGCAGGCACCGCGCCGCACGCGCCCATGGCCGACTTGATGGCCATGACAGCCGGCAGCGTCGGCGCAGGCTGGGTGGTCTTTGAAGGCCTGCCCGGCCCACAGCATTACAACCCGATCGGCAGCGTCCATGGCGGTTATGCCGCAACATTGCTCGATTCCTGCATGGGCTGCGCTGTCCACACGACGCTGGCCGCTGGCATCGGCTACACTACCGTCGATCTCAATATCACCTATCTGAAGGCCATCACCCACGAAACCGGGCCGGTGACGGCGCGCGGTGAAGTGATTACCAGCCGCCGGCGCATCGCCACGGCGCGCGGCACGCTGGTCGATGGCGCCGGCCGCCTGCTCGCCACCGGCACCACCACCTGCCTTGTCTTCCCCCTGCCCGGAGCCTGACCATGACCGCAGCCGCCATCATCATCGGCGCCGGCGATGCCACCGGCGGCGCCATCGCCGCTGCCTTCGCCCGCGACGGCCTTGTCGCTGTCCCCGTCCGCCGCACCGCCGAGGCGCTGGCACCGCTCACCGATCGCATCGCATCGGAAGGCGGCCGCTGTGTCCCCATCGGCGCCGATGCCCGCGACGAAGACCAGATGATCGCGCTGTTCGACCGGGTCGAGGCCGATATCGGCCCCATCGAGGTTGCCGTCTTCAACATCGGTGCCAATTCGCCGATGAGCATCCTCGATGAAACGGCCCGCCGCTATCGCAAGATCTGGGAATTGTGCGCCCTCGCCGGCTTCCTCACCGGCCGCGAGGCGGCGCGGCGCATGGCGCCGCGCGGCCGCGGCACGATCCTGTTCACCGCCGCCACCGCCTCCTTGCGCGGCGGCGCCGGCTTTGGCGCCTTCGCCGGCGGCAAGCACGCGCTGCGCGCCCTCGCCCAGAGCATGGCGCGCGAACTCGGCCCCAGGGGAATCCATGTCGGCCATATCGTCATCGATGGCGCCATTGATACCGATTTCATCCGCAGCCAGTTCCCCGAACGCTATGCGCTGAAGGCCGAGGACGGCATTCTCAACCCCGAACATATCGCCGCCAATTATGTGATGCTCCACCACCAGCCACGCGATGCCTGGACGCATGAATTGGACCTGCGGCCGTGGGGCGAAAAATTCTAAGGGGGCGTGACATGACCAAGACGATCGAATTTCTGTTTGATGTGGGGTCGCCGACGACCTTTCTGGCGCACCGCCGGCTGCCGGCGATTGTCGCCCGCACTGGCGCTGTGGTGACCTATATCCCCGTGCTGCTCGGCGGGATCTTCAAGGCCACCGGCAATGCGCCCCCCGGCCTGGTCGCGGCGCGTGGCCGCTGGATGCAGATCGACATGGCGCGCTACGCCGCCCGCGAAGCCATCACCCTGGCCCATAACCCCGATTTCCCGATCAACACCATCACCATGATGCGGATGCTGACCGGGGCACGCGGCACGGCCGATTTTGCGCCGCTGCTCGAAGCGCTGTTCGTCGGCATGTGGGAGACGCCGCGCAACATGGGCGATCCGGACATTCTCGCCGCCACGCTCACCGCCGCCGGGCTTGATCCGGCAGTGCAACTTGCCCGTGCGCAGGACCCCGAAATCAAGGCGGCGCTCGTCAAGGCCACCGAATATGCCGTGTCACGCGGCGCGTTCGGAGCACCGACCTTCTTTGTCGGCGATGAAATCTTCTTTGGGCAGGACCGGCTGGATTGGGTGGAGGCTGCGGTGACGGGTTGACCGAACGCATTCAGATTCAACCGTCATCCCGGGCTTGACCCGCGCGCGATGCGGCGCCGGCCCCCCACAAACAAAAGGCCCGGCAGTTCGCACCGCCGGGCCCTTGTTTTCGTCATGCGCGCCGATCAGCGGCGATCGCCCATGAAGCGCAGCAGGAACAGGAACAGGTTGATGAAATCCAGGTAAAGCGTCAGCGCCCCGAGCACGACCGACTTGCCGCGGAAATCCGTGCCTTCGACCTGATAATACATCATCTTGATCTTCTGCGTGTCATACACCGTCAGCCCGGCGAACAGCAGAACGCCGAGGATCGAGATACCCAGCGCCAGCGCGCTCGACTGGAAGAAGAAATTCGCCAGCATGGCGACCAGGATGCCGATCAGGCCCATCAGCATGAACTTGCCAAAGCCCGACAGGTCCCGCTGCGTGGTATAACCATAGAGGCTGAGGCCGGCGAAGCCCGCCGACGTGGCAAAGAAAGTGCTGGCAATCGACGTGCCGGTATAGGTGAGGAACACCGTCGACATCGAAACGCCCATCAGCGCGGCATAGGCCCAGAACACACCCTTCATGGCGGTTTCAGACAGGCGGTTGGCACCGAAATTCATCACCAGAACCAGCGCCAGCGGCGACAGCATGGCAACCCAGCCCAGCCCGGTCAGCCCGACGCGGCCATTTTCATTGGCGGCAAAGAACATCTGCAACAGCGCCGGCGTGCTCGACACGAACAGTGCGACAAGCCCGGTCAGCAAAACGCCCGAAGCCATGTAATTGTAAACCGACAGCATATAGCTGCGCAGGCCCGCATCATAGGACGCGGCATCGGCAACGGGCCGGGCAGCGATGAAACGGGGATCGACCTGATTGGCCATCAATTCCTCCTGTGCCCGGCACCAGTGCCGGGATCACTCACCAATATCGTCGATCGCCCCCAATTTTTCAATGCCGGCACATGACGAAATTGTAATCTGTTTGAGTTTTGATGCAGCAGAGCTGCACAGCGGTGCCGGCCCGCGCCCCCGCCCGGCCACCCAGTTAAGGATACTCCCGTTGGGTGGCCG
>JANYCM010000152.1 GCA_025360285.1 Sphingomonadales bacterium | reverse complement strand
CCCCAGCACAAAGCGGACGTTGCGCAGGCCGGCCAGCTTCACCCGGTGCTTCAGCCGGTTGAGATAGCGCGCTTCGATATCCTGGGCGATCACCCGGCCCTTCGGGCCGACGACGGGCGACACGCGCATGGTGTAATAGCCGCTGCCGGCGCCGATATCGGCGACCGTCTGCCCGGCGCTGACGCCGAGCAGGTGCATGACATTGTCAGCCTCGCCGGCGCGATCGCGGGTGGCTTCATCGGCCCAGATCGGGCTGACGATCCGCGCCACATCGCGCTGCGGCAGCGGAAAGGCGAGGGCCGGGGTGGCGGCGAACAGGCTGAGAAGGATCAGGCGGCGCATCGGGGTGGCATAGCCAGAGTTGGGCGGTGTGGCCATGGGGTCGTTGGGGCTATGGGGGCACCGACCGGCGACGAACCAACTCCCTCCCCCTTGCGGGGAGGGAGTTGGTTCTGCTCCTAATGCCCGCGTCCGCGCTGCCGGCGCTTGGCCGGCTTGCCATCCTCTGTCGCCGCCGCGCCGCCCGTCACGCCCAACCCGCGCAGCCGCGCTGCTTCGGCCTGGAAGCGGGCGAGGTCCTTGCCGGCCAATTGCGTGCCGCCAACGAATTTCAGCGCCACCGGGTTCACCGCCTGGCCGCGCAGCCAGATTTCATAATGCAGGTGCGGCCCGGTGGAGAGGCCGGTGGAACCGACATAGCCGATGACCTGGCCCTGAGTGACCGATTGCCCCGGCCGCACAGCGAAGCGCGACATATGGGCATAGGCGGTCGTCAATTCCTTGGTGTGCCGCAGCATGACATAATTGCCATGGCCGCCGTGCGGCCCGGCGAAGGTGATGGTGCCCGACGCGGCGGCGAGGATCGGGCTGCCGGTCGGGGCGCCGAAATCAATGCCCTGGTGCATGCGCGAATAGGCCAGCAGCGGGTGGAATCGCATGCCAAAGCCCGAGGTCAGATGCGCGCCATCGACGGGGGTGCGCATCAGGCCCTTGCGCGCACTTTCGCCATTGGCGCGGAAATATTGCGGCTGGCCGCCCAAGGTGAAACGGGTCAGTTCAACCGGGTCCTTGCCGTCGCGCAGCAAGGTCGCCTGGAGCATGTCGCCATAGCGGACTTCGCCGGTTTCGGCACTGTCGCGGGCGATGATGATGTCGAACCGATCGCGCTTGCCGGCGCCGTGCTGGAAATCGACGGCATAGCCCATGGTGCGGATGAAATCGCCGGTGAAGCCGGCGGGCACGCCGGCGGCGCGCAGCGATCGTTCGATGCTGCCGCCGACCTGGCCGCGGACGCGCAGCGGGGTCGAATCGACGGCGATGGGAATGCGCTTGAGTTGCAGCGCGCCATCGACGCGGGAGACGGCGACGCGCAGATCAAAGGCGGCGCGAAAGCCGATGAGATCGAGCGGGCGCGGTACGGCGCGGCTGTCGCGTCGGCCGAGCACCAGATCGATTTCGGTGCCTTTGGGCAGGGCGTTTATATTGGCGACCGGGCGGATCAGCGCGGTGGCGGCAGCGATATCATCCTTGCCGACGCCGGCGCGGCGCAGCGCGGCGGCAAAATCCCCGCCGCTGCCCAGCCGCGCCGTCAGTTCGATGCGCGGGCGTTCAGGGGCTTCGGCAAGCGGTTCGACAAGCGCCGGATCGGGGAAATTGACCGCGCCGGTCACGCCGCCGAGCGCCAGCGGCGCGATGCTTTCGGGGCGTAGCGACTCCTGCTGCGCTGGCGTCAGCGGCGGATGCCCGGTGCTGGCCAGCGGCGGCACCATGGTGGCCAGCGCCAGCGCGCCGCCGCACAGCCCGGTGCAGGCGACAAAGCCCAGCCACCAGCTGCGGCTGCCGATGGCATCGCCCAGATCGGTGCTGATTTCGCTGCCCAGGCCGATGCCGAGTTCGCCGGAGGCAAACAGGCGCCGCCAGACCGGCGAAACCGGGCTGGCGGTGGCACGGCGCGGCGCGATCGGCACCGTCACTGCTGCCGCCAAGGCGTCCTCCATGCGTGGTTGGAACAAGCTTCCCCTCCAAAGCCCGGTTCACGATAGCCTCAAGTCTTTGTGGAAGCGCGGCATGTGTGTCAATCGCGCCACGCCCCTTATCGAAGGATATGCGGTGAGCCGACCGTCTTTGAACGGTCACTTGAATCGGTGTGCGCGCCGTGCCACCATAACTTTGCTGTCACGTTGCAAAGGACGCGATGCACCGCGTGGTTTTCCTCGCCCGACCGGCTGCGGCGGTTCGTCCGTTGCCTTCCGGTCGCCGTCACCCCAGATTGGCCGGGTGACCGCCCGCGTTTCGCCCTTCGTGTCGCCGGCCCCGCCCCGGGGTCGATCCGGGTGTGGCCCGGTCATCGCCGTACTCGGCCCGACCAACACCGGCAAAACCCATCTCGCCGTCGAACGGCTGTGCGGCCATGCCAGCGGCATCATCGGCTTTCCGCTGCGGCTGCTGGCCCGCGAAGTCTATGAAAAGGTCGTGGCGCTGAAGGGCGCGGCGAACGTCGCGCTGATCACCGGCGAGGAAAAGATCGTGCCGCCGGGCGCGCGCTGGTTCCTGTGCACCGTCGAGGCCATGCCGATGGACCGCGAAGTGGCTTTCGTCGCCATCGATGAAGGCCAGGTGGCGGCCGATCCCGAACGCGGCCATGTGTTTACCGACCGGTTGCTGCATGCCCGCGGCTATGCCGAAACCATGATCCTGGGGTCTGAAACGCTGCGGCCACTTCTGCGCAAGCTGTTGCCCGAGGCCGAGATCGTTACGCGGCCGCGCTTTTCAACGCTCAGCTATGCCGGCGCCAAGAAACTGTCGCGCCTGCCGCGCCGATCAGCGATTGTCGCCTTCACCGCTACTGAAGTTTATGCGCTGGCCGAAATGCTGCGCCGCCAAAAGGGTGGGGCGGCGGTGGTGATGGGCAGCCTGTCTCCCCGCACCCGCAATGCCCAGGTGGCGATGTACCAGTCGGGGGAGGTCGATTATATCGTCGCCACCGATGCCATCGGCATGGGGCTGAACATGGATATCGCCCATGTGGCGTTTGCGTCGCTGGGCAAGTTCGATGGCCGCCGCCACCGCCGGTTGATGCTGTCCGAAATGGCGCAGATCGCCGGGCGCGCCGGGCGGTATCAGAAGGATGGCAGCTTCGGGACGGTGCAATTGGGCACGGGCGAAGCGGCTGTGTTCACGCCCGAGGAGATCGAAGGGCTGGAGGCGCATCGCTTTGAACCGCTGCAGCAACTGGTGTGGCGCAATACGGAGCTTGATTTCGGCACGCTGCCGCGGCTGATCACCGCGCTTGATGCCCGGCCGCCGCGCGGCGAATTGCAGCGCGGTGACGATGCCATCGACCATGCCGTGCTGAAACGGCTGGCCGGCGAACCCTGGGTGATGGAACGCACCCACCCTGGTTCCGGTGGCCCGCGCGGCGTCAGTCGGCTATGGGCGGCGTGCGGCCTGCCGGATTACAGGAAGACCGGCGCCGAACAACATGCGCGGCTGGTCGGCCGGGTGTTCCGGCATTTGTCGGAAGGCGATGGCCGGCTGCCGGCGGCCTGGGTGGCAAGCGAGCTGGCGCACCTCGACCGGATGACTGGCGATGTCGAAACCCTGGCCGATCGCATCGCCGGGGCGCGGACCTGGACCTATATCGCCCATCGTCCTGATTGGCTGGCCGATGCGGCGCATTGGGCGCAGCGCACCCGCGAAGTCGAGGACCGGTTGTCGGATGCGCTGCACACCGCGCTGACCCAGCGTTTCGTCGATCGCCGAACCGCGGTGCTGCTGCGTGATCTTAAGGCGCGCGGCGGGGAGCAGCGGGTGGAAATCGACCCCGATGGCGCCGTGGCGGTGGAAGGCGAAGTCATCGGCAGCCTTGATGGGTTTCGCTTCACCGCTGATCCGCTGGCGCGGGCCGGGGAGCAACGACTGCTGCTGGCGGCGGCGGAACGCCATCTGGTCAAGGAACGCGGCCGCCGCGCGGCGTTGCTCGCGGCGGCGGGGGATAGCGAATTTGCGCTCGATTTTGCCGGCGGGATGCCACCGCGCCTGTTGTGGAATGGCGCGCGGGTGGCGTCGCTGCGCAAGGGCCGTGATGCGATGACGCCGCGGATCGAGCTGGATCGGGCGCTGGCGGTGCTGTCGCCCGATGACCGGCGGCGGATTCAGGGGCGGCTGGAGAGCTGGTTTGCAGCGGCCTTGGGCCGCGAACTTGGCCCGCTGGTGCGGCTGGCGGGCTTGCGCGATGCGGTGTCGCCGGTGGCGCGCGGGCTGATCGTGCGGCTGGTGGAAACTTTGGGGGCGCTGAAACGCAGCGATGCCGGCGGGCAGGTGGAAGCGCAGGTCGATGCGATGCCGCGCGGCGATCGCCAGGCGCTGACAGCGGCAGGCGTGCGGCTGGGCGTGGTGCATGTGTTCGTTGCGGCGGCGCTGCGGCCGGAACCGACGCGCTGGCGGCTGGCGCTCTGGGCGGTGTGGAACGAGATTGCCGTGCTGCCGCCGCTGCCGCCGCCGGGCCGGGTCAGCCTTGCCGTAGAGGACGGGCTGCCGGCGGGCTTCCTCGAGGCGGCGGGCTATTGGCGGATCGGATCGGAGGCGGTGCGGATCGATATGGTCGATCGGCTGGCGCGCGCCATCCATGGCCGCCGCGATGGCCGGGCGCCGTTCATCCCCGATCCCAATTGGGCGGCGTCGGCCGGGCTGACGCGCGACGGCCTGGCACGGTTGTTGCGGGCGCTCGGCTATCGGCTGCAACTGGTGGATGGCGCGGCGCATTTCGCCTGGCGCGGCCATCGCCGTGCCCCGGTTCAACCAGATGTTGTCAGCGATGCCAGGGTGCTGACGGCGTCTCCTTTCGCCATCCTGGCGGATGTTTCGTTCGGTGGGCCGGCGGGTGCCAGCATTGCCGTGGCGGCGCAGCGAAAGAAAGGCAGGTAGCATTTGGTCTACGGCGCAGGGCTCCGGCTCGACAAATGGCTGTGGTTTGCCAGGCTGGCGAAATCACGATCCGTGGCGCAGGACCTGTGCGAAAGCCGGCGATTGCGATTGGATGGCCGGGTGATCGATCGGGCGTCGGCGCTGGTCCGGGCGGGTTCGGTGCTCAGCTTCCCGCAGGGCGATGATGTGGTGGTTGTGCGGGTCGAAGGGCTGGCCGATCATCGCGGGCCGTTTGTCGAAGCGCGCCAGCTTTATACCGATCTCACACGCCCTCGCGATGATGATGCGGGTGATTTCACCGCCGGCTTTGCGCGCATGTCGCCATTGACGGCGGCCACGGCCTCGTTCTAGCAGAACGACGAGCGAAACAATTCGGGCGGCGCGCCCCAGGGGAGACAAGATGGCGTACGTGGTTACCGAAGCCTGCATCAAGTGCAAATATATGGACTGTGTGGAGGTCTGCCCCGTCGATTGCTTCTACGAGGGTGAGAATATGGTCGTCATCAACCCCAATGAATGCATCGATTGCGGCGTCTGCGAACCCGAATGCCCGGCCGAAGCCATCCTGCCTGATACTGAAGGCGGCCTCGACAAATGGATGGAGCTCAACGCCACATTCTCGGCGAGCTGGCCCAATATCACTATCAAGGGCGAAACCCCCGATGATGCCGACACCCACAAGGGCGAAGACGCCAAGTTCGACAAATATTTCTCCGACAAGGCCGGCACGGGCTCCTGATCGGACGGCGGCGCGGCGCGTTAACGGCCATCCTTGACGTAACAGTAGAATTCTGCGGTTTTTTCTGCTATGACAAATGGGTGAAGGCGGTTCTGCCGCCCTTGCATCCGCCGGTTGTGCCGCCATCTGCCCCCTGCCGGGCCGGCGGCAAGCCAGATGGTTTTTTGACAGGCAGGGTGCCCGATTGCCGGACATTGCAGCGGTGATGCACCCGTTCGCGGGTCAGCGCCACCCTGCTTTCGCTGTCATGCCGGGGCGCAGGAAAGGAACTATTTGCCATGGCAATTGCCAAGTCGCTGGGTTTTGAAGTCGGTGATTATGTCGTTTACCCCAAACATGGGGTTGGCCGCGTCGTAGAGCTGCAAAGCTCCGAAATTGCCGGCTCGGTGCTGGAATTGTTCGTGCTGCGCTTCGAAAAGGAACGCATGACCCTGCGGGTGCCGACCAACAAGGCCGAAGCCGTCGGCATGCGCAAACTCTCCAGCCAGGCAACCCTGACCGAGGCATTGACCACGCTGAAGGGCAAGCCGCGCATAAAGCGGACGATGTGGTCGCGCCGGGCGCAGGAATATGAAGCCAAGATCAATTCGGGCGACCTGGTGTCGATCGCCGAAGTGGTCCGCGATCTGCACCGCGCCGAAGACCAGCCCGAACAGAGCTATTCCGAACGCCAGATCTATGAAGCGGCGATCGGCCGGCTGGCGCGCGAACTGGCAGCGATGGAAAACATCGACGAACCGGCGGCGCAGTTGAAGATCGAACAGGTGCTCAAGGCGGCGTAAGCCGCTTTCGCATCGATGTCGCAAGTACGGCGCGGTGATGGTTTGCCCATCGCCGCGCCGTTTTTGGTTGCGGCGCCTGTGTGTTTGTGTATTATAAAGGTAATACGCAATCAGGAGATTTTAACATGGCCCTTCGCAACATCGCTCTTGCCGCTGCCTTGATCGGCGGCACCGCCGTTGCCGCGCTGGCGGCGTCGGCGGTCGATCGCAGCTTTCCGGTCGGCGGCTTTGAACGGGTGGAGGCGACGGGTTCGGAAGATGTGACGATCACCACCGGCAAGGCGCCATCGGTCGTCGCCACCGGCCCCAGCGACCGGCTCGACCGGCTCGATATCCGGGTCGAAGGCGATACACTGAAAATCGGCCACAAGCCGGGCAATTGGATGAGCTGGGGCCATGACAATGTCCGCATCCGTGTCACCGTCCCGGCGGTGAAGGGCGTCAAGCTGGCCGGATCGGGCAATGTCGCGCTCGATCACGGCAGCGGCCCTGACTTCGCGGCCGAGCTTAGCGGCTCGGGCGATCTTAATGTCGCTCATCTTGAAACCCAGTCGGCGCTGTTCAGCACCGCAGGTTCGGGTAACATCACCGCCGCCGGCCAGTGCGCCAGTGCCAAGGTATCGATCGCCGGCAGCGGCGACATGAGCCTGGGCACGCTGCGCTGTGCCGATATCGATGTCCGCATCGCCGGATCGGGCGATGTCACGGCGATGGCGACGCACACCGCAACGATCAAGGTCGCAGGCTCGGGCGACGTCAAGGTGACAGGCGGTGCCCGCTGCCAGTCGCGTGTGTCGGGCAGCGGGACCGTCGTTTGCGGGTGACGGCTATTCGATGCCGCGTTTGGCGCCGGCGTTGAGCCGCTTTATGGCATCGGTCGACAGGTGCAGGCCGAGTTGCCGCAGCTGGTGGCCGATATCCTTTGCATCGAGGTTGCCGGCTATGGCGTTGAGCGCCAGGCCATAAAGCACATCACGTTCCGCCGGTTGCAGGCGGCTTAACATCGGCCCCCAGGGGCCGATCGGGCTGACGCCGCCGCCGGGCTTGATGCCGATGCCGCCGCCATCAACCAGGACGCTGCCGAGGATCATGATCCAGGTCAGCGCATGGTCATCGACCGGCGGCAGGATCAGCCCGGCGGGCTGGTGGTAAAAGGCAAAGGCGGTGCTGTTCGATCCAGCATCGGCGGTCAGCGCAGTGCCGGCCACGCCGGGATTGCCGTCAATGACGATCCAGCTTTGGAACGGAATATTGCCGCCGGTTACCGCCTCGTGGCAGGGACTGAAGGCAGTGATGGTTTCCAGCGCGGTGCTCGGCACAAAGCCGTCATAATTGGCGGCGGCCGACAGCCCGGCATCGGGGGCCACACTGACGAAATCATCATCGAAAAAGCTGCCGTGATCGACATCGAAAGCGTCGATTCCGGTGCCGGCAACGCCATTGCCATCGCCAGGGCCCCCCGGTGGCAGATACCAGGCCGTGGCAATCAGCGGGGCATCGGCGGCGGCAACCGATTCGAACCGGTTGCGCGAGATACGCCCGCCCGTCGTCTCGCCGGTGATTGACCAAAAGGCAAAGGTGGGAAATCCGCTGATGTCAAAGGCGTTGACGGCGGCGGATGTATTGGCAACCGGCGTGCTGGCCAATGATGGCGCGACGCTGACGACGGCAGCACTGCTGTGGCGGCGGCCACGACGGCCATAGGCATAGTAATTAACAGTAAGTGAAGGCATCTGCATCTCCCCGTAAATGGTCTGCGGCCCGGGGTATTATCGTTATACTTGCCTTATCACGTTTTGGGTGTGCTGGCCAAGGGGTGCCATTGCCTAACAACGGTATCATAATCAGGCCGCGGCCGCTCTTCGAGCGGCTTGGCGGCTGTTCCGATGAAGATGAAGCCGGCGATACGTTCACCGGGCTGCGCGACGGCGGCCTGCACGCCGGGCGAATAGGCCGCCCAGCCGGTCAGCCAATTGGCGACAAAGCCCTGGGCATGGGCAGCATTGAGCAATTGCATCGTGGCGGCACCGGCCGACAATTCCTGTTCCCACAGTGGAATATGGCTGGCGGGATCGGGCTTTGACAGGATGATGACCAACGCCGGTGCCTCCAGCGCAAAGCCGCGCACCGCGTCCAGTGCCAGGCGACCGGCATCGGGCGTTTCGGCGCGATACGCGGCTTCCATCACGGCTGACAGCGCGGCGCGCTGGTCATCACCGACGATGACAAAGCGCCACGGTGCCAGCTTGCCATGATCGGGCACCCGTATCGCGGTTGCTAGAATGGCGCGCAACTGCACCGCATCAGGGCCGGGAGTGGCCATGTCGCGCGCCTTGCCCGACCGGCGGGTGGCGAGCAATTGCACCGGAGAGCTTGTATCGTTGAAATGCGTCATGCTGCCGCCCTTAGCGCAGCGAAGCATGCGGTGCCACAGCCCCCTTTCGCGGCGCGCAATCGCCCGCTATCGTTGTGCTTCAACCGGCCGCCAGTCGCCGGATTAAGGGATCGGGAGTTGCCAATTTGACCGATATCGCCGCCGACGCGACGCCGGGTGATCCACGCCCGCAATGGTTCGGCCACCCCGCCCAATTGGCGCGGCTGTTCTCCACCGAAGCCATGGAACGCTTTGGTTATTATGGCATGCGCGCCATATTGACCCTGTATCTGACGCATCATTTCCTGTTCGCTCAAGGCGTTGCCACCGGCATCTATGGTGCCTTCACCAGCCTGACCTATCTGACGCCGCTGATTGGCGGCCTGATCGCCGATCGCTATCTCGGATCGAAGCGATCGGTGAAGCTGGGCGCGCTGATCATGTCGCTGGGCTATTTCATCCTGTGCTTTGGCGGTGACACGGCCAAGCCCTATGTCGATCTCGGCGGGCAAAGGCTTGCCATCGAGATCGTCAAGACCGGCGATGCCGAAAAGCAATTCGTCACCGATGCCGGCCAGCGGCTGGAGATCAAGGGCAATGACGACAAGAGCGTCAGCCTGGTTGCCGCCGATGGCCATGTGGCGCGTACCATTGCGTCGGGCGGTTTCCAGACCGATGCGGTGCGCTCACCACTTTATGTCGCGCTGATGTTGCTCGGGTTGGCGGCGGTGACGGTCGGCAATGGCTTTTTCAAGCCCAATATCTCGACGATTGTCGGTTCGCTTTATGCCAAGGGCGACACGCGCCGCGATGGCGGTTTCACAATCTTCTATCTCGGTATCAATCTGGGATCGGTGGCCAGCCAGGCGCTGTGCCCGCTGCTCGCCGAAACTGTCGGCTGGTGGGCCGGCTTCCTGCTGGCGGCGGTCGGCATGTTCACCGCCTGGGCGCTGTTCCAGTTCGATGGCGGGCGACTTGCCGGCTATGGCGATCCGCCCGTCGGTGATGGCCCGGATCGCAGCCTGCTCATCACCATCGGCGCCATCATTGCCGTGCCGCTGGTCTGGCTGATCCTCAACAACACCGTGGAAACCGCCGCCGCCGTCTCGGCTGCCGCTGCCAAGGGCAGTGGTGTCTGGGCGACGATCGTGGCGACCCCGCCGCTGGGCAAGGTGCTGCTCGCCACCTTCCTTACGGCGGTAATCGGCATACCGCTCTGGGCCTGGCGCGTCGGCAATCGCGCCGAAGCCCAGATGATGACGGTGGCGACCATATTGGTGGTCTTCAACGTTGTGTTCTGGATGCTGTTCGAACAGGCCGGATCGTCGCTGACCTTGTTCGCCGAAAGCAATACTGACCGGGTGACGATGTTCGGCACCATGCCGGCGGGATCGGTGCAGGTGTTCAACGCAATCTTTGTCGTACTGCTGGCACCGGTGTTCAGTTTCATGTGGACGGCGCTGGGCAAGCGCGGACTGGAGCCTGATATTCCGGTGAAATTCGCTTCGGCGCTGGTGCTGGTCGGTGCCGGATTTTTGTTCCTGGTGTTCGGGATGGGCACGCATGGCGCGGATTTCAAAATCAGCCTGTTCTGGATAATCGGCCTCTATCTGCTCCAGACTATGGGCGAACTGGCGATTTCGCCTGTCGGTCTCAGCATGATCACCAAGCTCAGCCTGGCACGGGTTGTCGGTCTGATGATGGGGGTGTGGTTCCTGTCGATCTCTTTTGGCCTGTACCTCGCCGGGGTGGTTGCGCAATATGCCAGTGTCGAAACCGTCGGCGGGCAGGTAACCAATCCGCGCGTCAGCCTGGAAACCTTTGC
>JANYCM010000296.1 GCA_025360285.1 Sphingomonadales bacterium | reverse complement strand
CTGACCAACGCATTCTCAAAGAAGGTCGAAAACCATGCACATGCGGTCGCGCTTCACATGATGTATTACAACTTCGTCCGCATCCACAAAACGCTTCGCGTTACCCCTGCGATGGCCGCTGGCGTGTCGGACCGCCTTTGGGAAATCGGCGACATTGCCGCGCTGGTTGACGCCGCCGACGCCATGCCGACGAAGCGTGGTCCCTACAAGAAGATTTCAAACTGACCCACTACCCGGGACGGCCATTGATTGACCGGTGACACCCCGGCACGACCGCGCTATGCGCCGGCCATGACCGCATCCTTTCCCGCCACGCGCCTGCGCCGCACCCGTTCCGCCCCGTGGAGCCGCGCGCTGCATGCCGAAAATACCCTCACCGCCGCCGATCTGATCTGGCCGATTTTCGTCACCGAAGGCAACGGCGTCACCGATCCGGTGAAGACCCTGCCGGGCGTCTGCCGCCTGTCGGTCGATAATCTCGCCAGGGCGGCCAAGGAGGCGGTGGCCCTCGGCATCCCCTGCGTCGCGCTGTTCCCCAACACCCAGGGCCATCTGCGCACCGAAGATGGCAAGGAAGCGCTGAACCCCGACAATCTCGTCTGCCAGGCGATCAAGGCGCTGAAGGATGCCGAACCCGGCCTTGGCGTCCTCACCGACGTGGCGCTCGATCCCTATACCAGCCATGGCCATGACGGGCTGATGCATGAAGATGGCCGCATTCTCAACGACGTAACCGTTGAAGTTCTGGTCGGCCAGGCGCTCAACCAGGCCCGCGCCGGCTGCGACGTGATTGCGCCCAGCGACATGATGGACGGCCGCATCGCCGCTATCCGGGCCGGGCTGGAAGGCGAAGGCTTCGACCTGGTCCAGATCATGGCCTATTCGGCCAAATATGCCTCCGCCTTCTACGGCCCGTTCCGCGATGCCGTCGGCAGCGGCGGTTATCTGAAGGGCGACAAGAAGACCTATCAGATGGACGCCGCCAACGCCCGCGAAGCCATCCGTGAAGTCGAACTCGATATCGCCGAGGGCGCCGACAGCGTCATGGTCAAGCCCGGCACCCCCTATCTCGACATCATCCGCATGGTCCGCGATCGCTTCGACGTGCCGGTCTTCGCCTATCAGGTCAGCGGCGAATATGCGCTGATCGAGGCGGCCGTGGCCGCCGGCGTCCTCGATCGCGACAGGGCGGTGCTGGAAACTCTGCTGGGCTTCAAGCGCGCCGGCTGTTCCGGGGTGCTGACCTATTATGCGCCGCTGGCGGCGAAGCTGCTGGGTTAGCGCACCGTCACCACCAGCGGATGCCCAAGCATCGCGCCATAGCGCGTCAACAGCCGCAAGCCCTCCGCCTGGGCCTGGGCCAGCAGCAGTTCGTCGAACGGGTCGGTATGTTGCAGCGGCACGTGCAGCACTTCGGTGGCATGGGCCGCCGTCAGCGGCAGGATCGCACAACCTATATCATCTTCCAGTGCCGCCAGCACGTCCTCAGGTGCAGCGGCGCCCTTGCGGGCGCCCGAACGGTACAGGCTGTTCCACTTCAGCCGCAGTTCCCAGATCGACACCGCCGATACCCAAACCTCACTGTCGGCGCTTGCCAGCAGCGCCCGTTCGGCAGGTGTCAATCGACCCGGATCGGATGCCAACCAAAGCGCAAAATGCGTGTCGAGCAGCAACCTCATTCTTCAAGGCCAAGCACCCGCCGGCTGAAGGCAGGATCATCGAATTCCGGGGGAATCTCGATCACCAGGCCATCCAGCCCCAGTTCGCGTCGCACGCACTCAAGCTTGTCGAAATCGATGCCGCCAGGCGCCCGCGCCGGCACCAGTTCGACAAACGGCTTTCCATAGCGCGTCACCGTCACACGTTCACCGCGCGCCGCAGCGGCGGCCGCTTCTGCAAAGCGCGCCTTGGCTTCACGGACTGACAATTTCATCGGGCATCTCCTTGCAGGCTTCTTACCACGCCCCACCAGTTGTGACCACATGTAGTCACACCTCACCCCCAAGTCCTGTCTGGCCAGCCCGCCCGCCCCTCTGCTAACAATTCGGCAATCCGGCATGCGGCCGGCGCGGGGGCATTCACAGGTGATCGTCGGCATTGATCTCGGCACGACCAACAGCGCTATCGCTGTCTGGCGTGATGGCGCCGCCGTGCTTGTCCCCAACCGGCTCGGCGAGGCGCTGACGCCCTCGGCGGTTTCCCTTGATGGCGACACCATCATCATCGGCCGCGCCGCCCGCGAACGCCAGGCCACTCACCCGTCCGCCACCGTCACCGCCTTCAAGCGCTTCATGGGCACCAACCGCATTACAAAACTGGGCAAGCGCGACTTCACCCCCGAGGAACTGTCCGCCCTCGTCCTGCGCAGCCTGAAGGAAGACGCCGAGGCGTTCCTCGGTGAACCCGTCACCGAAGCGGTCATCACCGTCCCCGCCTATTTCAACGATCGCCAGCGCAAGGCCACCCGCCGCGCCGGCGAACTCGCCGGGTTGACGGTCGAACGCCTGGTCAACGAACCCACTGCCGCGGCGCTGGCCTATGGCATCCACAACCTCGCCGACCAGTCGCGCTTCCTGGTCTTTGATCTGGGCGGCGGCACCTTCGATGTCTCGGTCCTCGAAATCTTCGAAGGCATCATCGAAGTGCGCTCCTCCACCGGTGACAACCGGCTGGGCGGCGAGGATTTCAACGAGTTGCTCGTCACCGCCATGCACACCCGCTTCGCCGGCGACTGGGGCAGCAAGGCGCGCAGCGACACCAGTCTTTACCAGCGCCTGCGCGAAGCCGCCGAACGCGCCCGCCGTGCCCTGACCAGCGCCAGCAGCACGGTCATGGCCGTCACCTGGAAGGACAAATCCTGGGAACTCGCGATCAGCGCCGACGACTTTGAAACCATGGCCGCCGACCTGATCACCCGGCTGCGCGAACCCGTGCTGCGGTCGCTGCGCGACAGCGATATCCATCCTGACAGCCTCAACGAAATCATCCTGATCGGCGGCAGCACGCGGATGCCGCTGGTGCGCAAGGCCGTCGCGCGCATGTTCGGCCGCTTCCCCAATGCCAGCGTCAACCCCGATGAAGCCGTGGCGCTCGGCGCCGCCGTCCAGGCCGGGCTGAAGGCCCGCGATGCCGCCCTGCGCGAAGTCGTGCTGACCGATGTCTGCCCCTATTCGCTGGGAGTCGATATCTCGCAGGAACTGCCCGGCGGCCGCCGCGAGGAGGGCGTGTTCGCGCCGATCATCGAACGCAACACCGCGGTGCCGGTCAGCCGCACCAGCACCTTCCAGACCGTGCAGGACAATCAGAAAGTCGTGCAGTTCGGCATTTACCAGGGCGAGGCGCGGCTGGTCGCCGACAATGTCAAGATCGGCAGCATCGAGGTAAAGGTGCCGCGCGCCCCCGCCGGCGTCATCGTCAACTGCCGGCTGTCCTATGATATCAATGGCCTGCTCGAAGTCGATGTCGAAGTGCCCGCCAGTGGCGAACGCCGCCAACTGGTCATCACCGACCCCGAGGATGATGTGCCGGCGGCCGAATTCGAACGGCGCCGCGCCGCACTGGCCGCCCTGAAGGTCCACCCGCGGGATGGTGAGGCCAACCGCGCCACCCTCGCCCGCGCCGAACGCTGCTGGCAGGATTCACTCGCCGAAAAACGCGAACATGTCGGCCGCCTGATCGCCGAATATCAGGGCGCGCTGGAAACCCAGGACCTGCGCATCGCGGAACGCGCCCGGCTGGCGCTGGAAGAAGCGCTCGACAGCCTGGAAGGCGCGCGCTTCCTGTGAGCCGCAGCATCTGGGCGACGCTCGGCATCAGGCAAACCGGCGACCGCGACACCATCCGCCGCGCCTATGCCGCCAAGCTGCGCGTGACCAATCCGGAGGATGACCCGGATGCTTTCATGGCGCTGCGCGCGGCGTATGAAACGGCGTTGAAGCGGGCGGGCAATATGCGGCCGGTGCCAGTGCCGGTTGCGGTGCCGGTTGCGGTGCCGGTTCCCCCGCCGCCGCTCCCGGTCGCGGACGATCCGGCATCAACCGAGACCGACACAGCGCCGGCCGCGGAGCCACCGTCACCGCCACCCGCCTGGGAACCACCACCCCCGCCACCACCGCCCGAATCCGATCCGGAACTGGAAGATCTGCAAGCCCGCTGGCGCACCCTCGCATCGGCCTTCGACCAATCCGATCCGCCTGACCCTGATCTGCTCGATGACCTCCTCGCTGCGCCGGCGCTGGAACGCATCGCGCTGCGCGCCGAAGTTGAGGGGGAACTCGCCGCGCTGATCGCCAACAACCAGCCGCAGTCAGATGCATTGGTGCTGCCGGCGATCCGCGCGCTCGGCTGGGGGGACCGCCCGACGTCGCTGCGAACCAGCCCGGCGCTGCGCCGCGTGCTGGAACGCGCCGCCGAACTGGCACCCGCGCCAAACACGGCGCGCGGCGGCTTTTTCAACAATTTTTCGCAATGGCGCGGCTCATGGCGCGGCTGGATCTGGATCGGTTTTGTCTGTCTCTGGCTGCTGCGGCTGGTCGCCGGGCTGGCCGGCGACGACAAGCCAGCCGACGTGCGCCAGCGCCTCATCCTCGAAGCCCCCGCGACGCCCGAACCGACCCGCCGCGCCCCCGAATGCCCGCCCGAACCGCCCGTAACCCCCGGCACCGAGCGCAAACCCATCGCCTGTTCCCCCGATGCGCAATGGCTCAGCACCAATGATTTTCCGCAAAGCCTGCTCACCGCCGCCGGCACCCGCGACCTGACGGCAAAATATACCATCGGCCGCGACGGCTATCTCACCACCTGCCGCCTCGATCCGGCGAGCGGCGTCGCCGCCGTCGATGGGAAGGTCTGCGCCCTGCTCACCCGCCGCGCCCATTTCGTGCCGGGCCGCGATCGCAACCTGCGCAGCCTCGAATGGTCAGGGTCCTTCCGCTGGGGCTGGACGGTGACGACCCGCGAGGTCCCGGCCAAGACCCTGCGGCCGTTACCCGGTGGCGAGATCAAGCCGCAGTTGCCGACCAGCATCGAACTGACCAGCGATTGCGCCGCGCTTGCGGCGCCCGACGCAGCCGGGGAAACGGCCGGGTCGTCGCTCGGGAGCAATGGCAAGCCGGGATGCGGCAAGCGACCGGAAATGCTGATTCATTAGGCCTTATCAGCGCACGAACAGGGCATCCCGCTGTCCTACACCGTCCAAACAGGTTACCTGTAATGGCGTTGGGTCAAAATGTATCGTCATGAAAAACCGACCGAAACAGGAAAATAAGCTACCGATAGGACGAGTTTGTCAGTGACAAAATCGATTACTGATGCGCCCCCGACCCCGTCATGCCCGGGACGGGGAGCAGAGGTCACTCCGCCGCAATGGCCTCCGCCGCCGCCTTCGCCGCTTCCAGTTCGGCGGCCTTTTTCTCCACCAGCATGACGATATGATCGACCATCTTTTCGCTTTCGATGACATGGTCGGTGATGCCCGACAGAAAGACCATGTGGCGGCCATTGCCGCCGCCGGTCAGCCCGATATCGGTTTCGCGCGCTTCGCCGGGGCCGTTGACGACGCAGCCGAGCACCGACAGCGACAGCGGCGTGGTGATATGCGCCAGGCGCGTTTCCAGCGTTTCGACGGTCTTCACCACATCGAACCCCTGCCGCGCACAAGACGGGCAACTGACCACCCGCACACCCCGCGCCCGGATGCCCAGCGATTTCAGGATATGATAGCCGACCTTGACCTCTTCGACCGGATCGGCCGACAGCGACACCCGGATCGTGTCACCAATACCGGCCCACAGCAGCATCCCCATCCCGATCGATGACTTGACCGTGCCGCCCTGCAGGCCGCCCGCCTCGGTAATCCCCAGGTGCAGCGGATAATCGCAAACC
>JANYCM010000293.1 GCA_025360285.1 Sphingomonadales bacterium | reverse complement strand
CGGCCGGTCAGCGCGATGCGCACCGCGTCCTTGATCCCGCCCAGCATGGTATTGCCGGCTTTGGCCACGCCAACCACGCGCTTCAGATCGCGCCCCAGATCATCATCCCAAAGGCGCATCGCCCAAATATAGGGGTCGGCGCCAAAACATTCGGCGGCCAGCCCGCGCCGGCCGATCTCCGACATCGCCGCCAGCAGGTCGCGCTGCGCTGCAAAGGTGAAGGATACCGCGCCCGAATGATCGGGCGTCGGCAACAGCTTCAATGTCGCTGTGGCCTTGATGCCAAAGGCCCCGGCATCATGCAAAAACAGCCCGGCCAGATCGGGGCCATAGTGCCGGAAAAACGGCCCGGTGTTGGCGGCGCCCCCTGCCGATCCGGTGGACACCACCGATCCATCCGCCAGGACCACATCCAGGCTCAATACGCTGTCGGCCGAGGTGCCATATTGCGTCGAGCCAAGAAAGATACTGCCCTGTGACAAGGCCCCGCCGACGGTGGAGGCATAGCCCGACATCGGTCCGAAATAGGGCGTCCTCAGGCCCAGCGGCTTCAATTTTTCGTAAAGCTGGCGCCAGTTCGTGCCGCATTCGACCGTCACATACATGTCAATGGCGTTGATCTCGATGATGTTGTCGAGGCGCAGCATGTCGATGATGACGGTGCCGGGCCGAACGGGCAGGAAGCCGCCAGTATAGGACAGGCCGCCGCCCCGAGCCGCAACGGCATGGCCCGCCGCCGTGCAGATATGCACCGCTGCGGCCAGTTCGGCCGTCGTGCCCGGCCGGATGACGAGCGCCGCGTCAACATCGGCCCGCCGGTAAACATCGGTGGAATAGAAACGCAGTTCGTCGCGGTCGGTAATGACATTTTCCGGCTTGAGCAGCGCCCGTAACGCATCGACCGGCAATAGCGGCGGCTTTGAAAGCGACGCAGTCGTCATGAGATTCTTTCTGTTGTGATGCGCGGCTTCAGCGGCGGACAGCGCCGCGATAACCCACGTGACCCAGTTGTTCGGACATATAGGCGGCGACGACCGGTTGCCGGAAAATGTCGTCGGCGCCAAAACCCGCCGCCGTGCATGCGGCGTGCCAATCGATGGTGCCGCTGCCGCGCTCGAACGGTTCATTATTATGATGGGCGTTCCATTCCGCCATGAATTGCTGGAACGGATCGGTCGGCCACCCGACGAGATCATTGTGGATCATCACGCCGCCCGGCCGCAGCAGGCGGTGGCATTCCTTGATGATCTGCCGCGTCAGGCTTTGCGGAATTTCGTGCAGCAGCAGGTTCGAGACGACAAGATCAAAGCTGCCATCGGCGAAATTGGTGCGGCCGGCATTCTGCTGCGAATACTGAATCGGCACCTGCATCGCCTCGGACCGGGCGTGGGCATAACGCAGCATCGGCGCCGCTATGTCGATCGCCTGAATCTCCGCCGCGGGCCAGGCCGCGGCCAGCGGGTGGGTGGACATCCCGGCACCGCAGCCCATGTCGAGAATGCGGCTGGGTACAAAGCGGGGAAAGCGTTCGCGGATGACATCGACGGTGCCCTGGCCCAGCGCCGCATTATCGGCGCCAAGCCCGCCATAGGCATACAGATAGACGCCGCGATCATAGACCGCCCCGGCGAAGCAATCATCCGCCCCCAGCGCTGTATGAAAGCTGC
The DNA here is from genome assembly GCA_025360285.1 of Sphingomonadales bacterium. Lineage (GTDB taxonomy): Bacteria > Pseudomonadota > Alphaproteobacteria > Sphingomonadales > Sphingomonadaceae > Sandarakinorhabdus. The sequence goes on along the minus strand of JANYCM010000293.1, from coordinate 4,697 downwards.
CGGGCATCACATGGATATCAACCTTGCGGGCATAGGCCGGCAATTCGAAATCCGGATCGATCGTCAGCGAACCACCCGCCGCCGGCAATGACCTGGCGGTTTCCATCAACGCCGGCATCTGCCGCTCGATACTTTCGGCAACCGTGTCCCACAGCAATTCCTGGGTGGCGCGGTTGAGCAGCGAAAAGCCGCGATAATAGGGATCGCCGGCCATCGCCTGCTTGACTTCCAGATAGCTCGCCGGCGGCCGACCATGCGCCCGTATGAAATCCGGCACCTGGCGCGCCCGATACGCCGTTTCATTGCCGGCATAGGCATCGGTGATCAGAAAGCGCCGCATCGCTGCGATGAAATGCTCACGGCCCCGCTCGTCCGCCGTGGGGCGCGACAGCAGCGCGTGCTGATACTGGGCTTCCATAAACTGTTCCGACCATGTGGGATCGGAAACTTAGCGGCTTTGCCCTACCGCACAGCCCCGGCCCCGGCCTTGACCGGATTGCGGTCACGTCCAACCGAATTTGGCCCGTGGCATTTGGCACCATTGCTTATTTTGCCCGCCTTTCGGGCAGGCCGCAACAATCGCTGAACAACGACTACCGGCGCGTTACGTTCGAGCGCGTTCGATTAGAGCGTGATGACATCAGATAGGATCGCCGCCCCGAAGGGGTTGCCCGAAGGGCAATCGCGGTGGTGCTATCTGATGTCATCACGCTCTAAACCACGCGCAACACGCCAACGGCGACGCCACGCTGCAACAAGGCTACCGCAGATGATCACAATTTATGGCGGTGTCGGATCACGAGCGGCACGATGTATGTGGGCGTTGGAAGAACTGGGCCTGTCCTATGAACGCCGAGACGTCCACAACGCCGACAATTCCGGTCGTTCGCCCGAATATCTGGCGATCAATCCAAGCGGCAAGGTGCCGCTGCTGATTGACGGTAGCGTAAAGGTTTCGGAATCCTATGCGATCAACCTCTATCTCGCGCGCCAATATGGCGACGGCGGCTTGTGGCCGGCAGACAGCGCCGGCCAGGCCGCCGGCCTGCAATGGTCATTCTGGGTGGCGACCGAGACAGAACCCTTCATCACGGCGCTGTTCGTCGAACATTTTCAGACGGCCGAAGCCGACAAAGATGCCGCACGCATCGCCAGGGCGAACGAAAACATGGCCACACGGCTTGGATTTCTCGATGCCGCACTGGCCGGCCGTGCTCACCTTGGCAGTGAACGGTTTACGATAGCCGACCTGAATGTCGCCTGCGGCTTGCGAAACGCCGCCAAGCTGAAGGTCGATCTGGCGCCATTCGCCAATGTATCCCGGTGGCTGGCGGCATGCCTGGGCCGCGAGGCACAGTTGAGAGTCGCCGCAATGTAACACGGCCGAGACACATCATGCCCCGGCCGGCCGGACTATTCGCCAGCCTTCTTCAGCCCAAAGCCCGAAAAGCGCTTGTTGAAGCGCGCCACCTGGCCACCGGCATCAAGCATCTTGCCGGCGCCGCCAACCCAGGCCGGGTGCGAGGTCGGATCGATATCAAGCGCCAACGTGTCGCCTTCCTTGCCATAGGTCGAACGCGTCTGATATTCGGTGCCATCGGTCATCTTGACGGTGATACGATGATAGTCGGGGTGAATTCCGGGCTTCATGGCAAGGGCTTTCCTGAACGGCGGCTGGTTCCGACCAGCCTGTAAAGAGCGGCGCGCATAGCCGCCCCGGCTGCGAATGGCAAGACTTGCCCTCGCAAACCGCACGGCCTAACAACATCCCCGGATGGTGCCGTGCGCAAGCATGGTTAAAAGGGAAGCCGGTGCAAATCCGGTGCTGTGCCCGCAACTGTAAGCGGCGAGCCTTGCTTCACATGCCACTGGGTAACCGGGAAGGCGAAGCCAGGCGTTCGAGCCGCCAGCCAGGAAACCTGCCGTCCCCGGTCGTCCCATGCCTGCCGGGTCCAGCGGTGCATGTAACGGGAACGCGAATCCTCGCGTCCTTCGTTTGCGGCGGCTTTTGTCGCCCGCACCTGTGTTCAGGTGCGAACGAAGGGACGTAACATGCTGATTGCCTTGCTTGCTGCCGCCGCTTTGCCGGCCACCACCGATGATATCATTGTTGCCGATCTTCTCGTGCCGCTGACCGTGACCGCCTCCCGCGAACCGGTGCCGGTGGCGCTGTCCGGCACTGCCTTGACCGTCATTCCGCCCGAAACGCTGCGCCAAATAGCGCTGCCGCTGGTCAAGGACTATCTCACCTTGTCGCCCTCGGTTGCCGTCAGCCAGTCGGGGCCGATGGGGTCGCAGACCCAGGTCCGCATCCGCGGTGCCGAAGCCAACCATACGCTGACCTTCATCGATGGGATCGATGTCACCGACCCCGCTTCATCGGGCGAATTCCGCTATGAAACCCTGCTTGCCGATGGCGTCGAACGTATCGAAATCCTGCGCGGTCCGCAATCAGCTCTATGGGGATCGGAAGCCGTTGGCGGGGTTATCAATATCCTCAGCCGCAGTGACAAGGGCCTTTACGGTGAAGCCGAAGGCGGCTCCCTGGGCACGTTCCGGGGTGGCATCGGCGGCGGCACCGGCGGGACTGACACGTCACTCAGCGGCCAGGCGAGTTTCCTGACCAGCAAGGGTTATGATATTTCCAATTCCGGCGGCGACCGGGATGGTTATGAAAACCTCACCCTGCATGGCAAGTTTATCACCAAACCTACGGCAAATACGGATGTTTCGCTGGTCGCCCGCTATACCAATTCGAACAGCGAATATGATGGCTTTAACTATACGACCGGCGTGTCGCAGGATGCGCCCTATGTCACCCGCACAAAGCAACTGGCGCTGCGAGCGCAAGCGGGCATCAGCCTGTTCGACGATCATTGGACCCAGCAGGTTTCGGCGCTGCTGACCGATGCCAACAATATCAACCGCACCGCCGGGGTATTCGAAAACCAGTCAAAGGGCGGCCGGGCGACGCTGCGTTACCAGACGAGCCTTACATTCACCGCTGGCGACACCCGTCATCGGTTGACAGCCGCGCTGGAACACGACCGCGAACGCTTTGAAAGCATTGACGCTGATCCCACGGCCCTTTCCAATCAGTATCGCTCCCGCCTGCAAACCAGTCTCGTCGGCGAATATCGCCTCGATGCCGGTGACTGGCTGGGCGGTGGGCTGGCGGTACGTCGCGATTGGAACAGCCGCTTTGCCGATTCGACCACAGTGCGCGCCACCGGCGCGGTCAAGCCGGGCGCCGGCTTCACGCTTCATGCCAGCTATGGCAGCGGCGTTGCCGATCCGACCTTTTATGATCTTTTCGGCTATTATCCGGGGTTTTTCGTCGGCAATCCCAACCTGAAGCCCGAACGCAGCCGCGGCTGGGATGCCGGAGCCGGCTGGGCGCGGGGCGGCTATGCGGTCGATGTCACCTGGTATCACGCCTCGCTGGATAATGAGATTGTTTCGACCTTCAACAGCACAACCTTCCTGTCGGGCGTCGCCAATGCCACTGGCCACAGCCGCCGCCAGGGGCTGGAAGCCAGCGCCAGCGCCAAGCCGCTGGACGGCCTGACGCTGTCGGCAACCTATGCCTATCTGGATGCCACCCAGCAGACGGTGGCGGCCGGTTTGCAGGTCCGTGAAGTGCGCCGGCCGCGCCATTCCGGCAGCCTGACGGCACGCTGGACGAGCACATTATTCGATCTTGCCGCCAGCGCCGCGATTACGGGGGCGCGCAGCGACACGGATTTCGCGCGTTTCGTTACCGTACGCCTTGCGCCCTACACGCTGCTTACCGTCAGCGCCGCCTGGCATGTGACGCCGAAGATCGACCTGACCGGCCGGATCGAAAACGCCCTCGACAGCCAGTATCAGGACGTTTTCGCCTATCGCACGCCGGGCCTGACCGCCCATGCCGGGGTGCGGTTCCGGCTTTGAAACTATTAGCGGCCCTCGCCCTGCTGCTTGCTGCCCCGGCAGCGGCGGCACCGGCGCGGGTCGCCAGCCTCAACCTGTGTGCCGACGAACTGGCGCTGTTGCTGGCCGCCCCCGGCCAATTGGTGTCGGTCAGCCGGCTGGGGGCCGACCCGCGCGAAACCCGGCTTGCCGATCTGGCGCGCGGGCTGGCGACCAATCGCGGCCGCGTCACCGATGTGGTGGGGCTGGCGCCTGATCTGGTGCTGACCAGCGGCGGCGATCCCAATGCGGCGGCGACAGCGCGGCGGCTGGGCATGGCGGTGCTCGAAATACCGCAGCCGCACCGGCTGGAGGATGTGCGCGCCAATATCCGCCACGTCGCCGCCGCGCTCGGTCGCACCGGGGCGGGCGAAGCGGCGATCGCCGCCATGAACAAGGCGCTGGGGCCGGTGCCGCCCGGCCGCCCGGCGCTGCTGGTCAGCGGCGGCGGGCTGAGCGCCGCGGCAGATGGCCTGGCCGCCGACTATCTGGCGCATGCCGGGCTGACCGAACAAGCGGGGCCGCGCGGGCCGCTGTCTCTTGAACGACTGCTCATGAAACCACCGCAAATCCTTGTCATCGCGCGCTATCATTCCGGCGAAATGTCCAGCAACCAGAACTGGCTCAACCACCCGGTGCTGACCGCCCTGCCCGCCAGCGTGCGCCGTATCGCCACGGACGGCCGGCCATGGACCTGCCTCGGCCCGTCGCTGGCCCCCGAAATCGCCCGGCTGCGGCAGGTGGTG
>JANYCM010000326.1 GCA_025360285.1 Sphingomonadales bacterium | reverse complement strand
CCCCCACGACGGTTTTCAAGACCGTTGCCTTAAACCACTCGGCCACCTTTCCGGTTGGATGTGCTTTGCCCCGCCTCGCAGCGCGAGGCAAGCGGGAGTCGCCTCGCGGCGCGAGGCAAGCGGGAGTCAGGTCAGCGCGTGCAAAAGGGGTTCGCCGGGGCGTCGGCCTGTGTCACAAGGCATTTATGCGTGTGTTTTTTCTTTTTCTGGCGCTGTTTTTGGCGCGGCCAGCGTTCGCCGATGATGCCGATGCGGCGCTGGGCTTTCCCATCTGGCTGACCAATTATCGCACCGCGGCAATGGCGCGCGGCCTGCCTGCCGCATGGTTGGATGTGGCGCTGACGGGCGTAAACTATCTGCCCGTCGTTGTGGCGCTCGACCGTGCCCAGCCGGATGATCCGACACGGCGCAGCGTCTTTGCCGATTATCTGGCGCGGCACCTGACCGCGGACCGTATCGAACCCGGCCGGACGCGCATGGCCGACAACAGCGCGACCCTGCGGGCGGTGACCGCCAAAACTGGCGTGCCCGCCGACATCATCATGGGCATCTGGGGCATGGAAACCAGCTATGGCCGGGTCAATGGCGGGTTTGACCTGCCCTCCGCACTGGCGACCCTGGCCTATGACGGGCGCCGTGCCGACTTGTTCACCCGCGAACTTGATGCGGCGGTACGGATCATCGGCGAAGGCCGGGCGACGCGCAGCCAGATGCGGGGGAGCTGGGCCGGGGCGCTCGGCCAGCCGCAGTTTTTGCCGTCCAACTATCTGAAGCACGGCAGCGATGGCGATGGTGATGACCGGGTCGATTTATGGGGGAGTGTGCCTGATACGCTCACCTCCATCGGCAAATATCTTGCTGACAATGGCTGGCAACCCGGCCTCGGCTGGGGATTTCGCGTGGGCGTGCCGGCGGATTTTGACCGTGCCAGTGTCACCAATCCGGACAGGCCGACCGAGTGTATCCGGCCGCTGGAAAAGCATAGCCGCTGGCTGCCGGTGGCGGACTGGCGGGCGAGGGGGTTGGTGCCGCTCAATAGTTTTTGGCCGGATGATGCCGTGCTGATGACACTGGTCGAGCCGGACGGGCCTGGCACCGATGCCTATTTGACCAGCGCCAATTACCGGGTGCTATTATCCTATAATTGTTCCAATTTCTATGCGCTTTCGGTGGCGCTGCTCGGCAATGCAATCGCTGCGCCGCCCCGCTGAACTGGCGGTTCTGCTGCTGGTTTCGGCCTGCGCAGCGCCGCGTCCCGTTGTGGTGCGCCCACCGCCGCCGGCGGCCGGTGCTGCCACAGGCACTGTCAAGATCGGCAAGCCTTATCAGGTGTATGGCATCTGGTATTATCCGGCCGATGATCGCGGTTATGATCAGCGCGGCGTGGCCAGCTGGTATGGCCCCGGCTTTCATGCGCTGAGCACCGCCAATGGCGAACGCTATGACCAGGATGATGTGACGGCCGCTCACAAGACCTTGCCCATGCCAAGCTATGTCGAGGTCGAAAATCTCGACAATGGTCGCAGGCTGGTGGTCAGGATCAATGATCGCGGCCCGTTTGTCGGCACGCGGATCATCGATCTTTCGCGAAAATCGGCGCAATTGCTGGGGGTTGATCGGGCCGGCCTGGCCAATGTCCGGGTGCGGCGGGTGTTTCCGGATGCGATGACGATCGCTGAACTGGCGCCAAGGCCGGTGCCGCCACCGGTCGTACCGCCGATCGCCACGACCGACGTCCCGTCCGTGGCCAGTGTCGCCATCCCTGGAACGCCGGCGACCGGCCTTTTCGTTCAGGTCGCGGCGCTGGGGGATGCTGGCCGTATCGCATGGCTGTCAGGCTATCTGACAAGTTTTGGCACCGTCAGCCGGCAAGCGGCGCCGTCAGGCCTGACCCGCATCCGGCTGGGCCCTTATGCCGATGCGGCTGCCGCGAACGCCGCGCTGGCGCAACTGCGCGCTGCCGGTTACACCGATGCGCGGCTGGTGCCGGCCGCGCCTGCCCCCTGATCTGGTTTGAAAGTATTGTTTCCGATGCGTTTCCTGTTCCCGCTTTTGTTTGTCACCGCGGCTCCGGCGCTGGCCCAGGTGCCGGATTTCAACACGCCGGCGGCCTATGCCTATATGAAGGACCTGTCGAACGGCGCCGTGCTCTATGCCAAAGGCGCCGATACGCGGATGCCGCCGGCGTCGATGGGCAAGATGATGTCGGTCTATGTCGCCTTTGACATGATCAAGCACGGCGAGGCGCAACTGGGGCAGACCATATTGGTGCGGCCGGAAACCTGGACGAAGTGGCATTCGCAGGGGTCAACAATGTTCCTGTCGCCGGGGGAACAGGTGAGTGTGGAAAATCTGCTGCACGGGATTGTCACCCTGTCGGGCAATGATGCCTGTGTCGTGCTGGCCGAAGGGCTGGGCGGGACCGAAGAAAATTACGTCGCGCTGATGAACAAGGCGGTGGCGAAACTTGGCCTGAAGAATTCACATTTCGCCAATACCAATGGCTGGCCGGATGCCGCCGAATATGTGTCGGCGCGTGATCTCGCCACAATCGCCGAAGCGACGATTCGGGATTTTCCCGATCTTTACAAGCGCTTCTATGGCACCGAGACCTTCACCTGGGGCAAGACGATGGGGAAGGGGGAGGATATCACCCAGCCCAACCGCAATCCGCTGCTGGGTCGCATCAGCGGTGCCGATGGCCTGAAGACCGGGCATACCGAAGAGGCCGGCTATGGTTTTACCGGGTCGGCGATCCAGAATGGCCGGCGGCTGGTGATGGTCGTTGCCGGGCTGTCATCGTTCAATGAACGCATTGCTGCCTCGGTCAATTTCATGAATTGGGGGTTCAGCGCCTGGGCGCAACTGCCGGTATTGAAGGCCGGCCAAGTCGCTGGAAAGGCGAAGATTCTATATGGCGCCGAGGATGAAGTCGCTCTGGTCGCGCCGCGTGATCTCTTCGTTGTGGCGCCGCGCGGGCAGGGCCGGGACCGGACCAGCAGGATCGTGCTGCTGCCCAAGCTGGCGGCGCCGATCGCCAGGGGCCAGCGGCTGGGAGATATGGTGGTGTCGATCAAGGGCCTGCCCGATACGCGGCTGCCGCTGGTTGCCGGGGCCGAGGTCAAGAAGGCCGGCATCTTCGGCCAGGCCTGGAGCTGGCTGAAATCGCTGGTTGGCCTGTGAGCATTGATTTGTGACAGGTGGTTTGTGAGCGGGGGCCGCTTCATAACGCTGGAAGGCGGGGAGGGGAGCGGCAAATCCACCCAGGCGCGACTGCTGGCAGATTGGTTGAAATCCCAAGGCCATGATGTTGTTTTAACGCGCGAACCGGGCGGCACACCGGGGGCTGAAGTGATCCGCGATTTGCTGGTGACCGGCGCCGCCGAACGCTGGACGGCCTGGGGCGAGGCCTGTCTGGTCAATGCCGCGCGGGCCGATCATGTCGAGCGGGTGATCCGCCCGGCACTGTCACGGGGAGCGACGGTCATCTGTGACCGCTATGTCGATTCGACACGGGCCTATCAGGGTGCCGGCAAGGGCATTGCCGATA
>JANYCM010000315.1 GCA_025360285.1 Sphingomonadales bacterium | reverse complement strand
TTCCATATCGATGTGCCGGCCGGGGTGCGCAGCATCGAGGCGCGCTTCCTGTTCCTGTCGGCCACGGCCAGCAACCAGGGGCGCATTGTCGCGACCGCCGACATGCTGAGCCTGCAACCTAATAATGTCTCGCTGTATCCGGCGGGGTATTTCACCCGGCGGATTCCGGTAGCGCTGACGGTCACCTGGCCGGCGGGCTGGCAGGCCGGCGGCGCGCTGCGCCCGGCCGGCAAGGCTGGCGACACGATCACCTATGAAACCACCGATTATGAAACCTTGGTCGATTCGCCCTTCATCGCCGGCCGCTGGTTCCGGCAATGGGATCTGGGCCAGGGCGTTGCACTCGATGTCGTCGCCGATGATGGCCGCTTCCTCGCCGCCAGCCCGGCGCAGATCGATGCCCACAAGCGGCTGGTCGATCAGGCGGTAAAGCTGTTCGGCGCCCGGCATTTCGACCATTATGATTTCCTGCTGTCGCTGAGCGACACGATGGGCGGCATCGGCCTCGAACATCACCGCAGCAGCGAAGATGGTGTGCCGACCGGCTATTTCCTCGATTGGGAAAAAGGCCCCGGCGACCGCAACCTGCTGCCGCATGAATTCACCCATAGCTGGAACGGCAAATACCGCCGCGGCGCCGACCTGTTTACCCCCGATTACCGCACGCCGATGCGCAATTCCCTGCTCTGGGTTTATGAAGGCCAGACGCAGTTCTGGGGCTATGTACTCGGTGCGCGGTCGGGGATCACGTCCAAGCAGGACACGCTCGATGCGCTGGCGGCGATCGCGGCGACGCAGGACAATCGCCCGGCCCGCGCCTGGCGCGCGCTTGATGACACGACCAATGATCCGATCATTTCGGCGCGATCCCCCAAGGGCTGGACCAGCGAACAGCGCAGCGAGGACTATTACAACGAAGGCATGCTGATCTGGCTGGAAGCCGATGCCATCATCCGCCGTGAAACCGCCGGCGCCAAGGGCATGGACGACTTTGCGCAAGGCTTCTTCGGCGTCAATGACGGCGATTGGGGCATCAACACCTATGATTTCAATACGCTCGTCACGCTGCTGAACGGCGTTACCCCCTATGACTGGGCCGGCTTCCTGCACCAGCGGCTGACCGAAAAGGCCAAGGGGGCGCCGCTCGCTGGCTTCACTGCTTCGGGCTACAAACTGATCTACACCGAAAAGCCGACGACCGCCTTTGCCGAAGGCCGGCGCGGCGTGAAGGTCAATAATCTCAGCTATTCGGGCGGGCTGGTGCTCGGCAAGGATGGCAAGGTTGAACAGGTGATCTGGGACAGCGCCGCCTTTGATGCCGGGCTCACCGTCAGCGACGAAATCGTCGGGGTGAATGAAAAACCCTATAGCGAGGACACCATCAAGGCCGCGATCACCGCGGCCAAGGGCGGCACCGCGCCCATCCGCCTGATCGTGCGCACCGCCGACCGGCTGCGCGCCGTGGCGCTTAACTGGAACCAGGGGCTGCGCTACCCGCGCTTCGAAAAGACCGGCCAGGATGGTGCGCTCGACAAATTGCTGACACCAAAGTGAAACACCTCTCCCGCCGGCGCGAAGGCGTCATACTAGTTGCGGGAGAGGTCGAGAGACGCCGCCCTTGCGGTGGCCCGGGTGAGGGGTAAACGCGTAGCCATCGTCCCCATAGACGAATCAAACGCCAGGCCTTACGCCGCACCGCACCACAGGAGAGTATAATGCGGATCGATCAAATCCCCATCGGCGTGAACCCGCCGCATGATGTCAATGTCGTCATTGAATGCCCCCTGGGCGGCGAGCCAGTGAAATATGAGCTCGACAAAGCCTCGGGCGCGCTGTTCGTCGATCGCATCCTTCACACCGCCATGCGTTATCCGACCAATTACGGCTTCATCCCCCACACCCTGGCCGAAGATGGTGACCCCATCGATGCGCTGGTCGTGGCGCGCACGCCGTTCATCCCCGGCTGCATCAGCCGCGTCCGCCCTGTCGGTGTGATGATGATGGAAGACGACAAGGGCGGCGATGCCAAACTGCTCTGCGTGTCGGTCAATGCCATCCACCCCTATTATAATGATGTGCATGAATACACGGACTTGCCGGACATTCTTCTCAACCAAATTGAACATTTCTTCACGCACTACAAGGATCTGGAACCCGGCAAATGGACCAAGTTCCAGGGCTGGCAGGGCCGCGAAGTTGCAGAACGGCTGATCCTGGAATCGATCGATCGCTATAATCAGGCCGAAAAGGGTCTGGACGTTCCGGCGCCGCGCGAACACCCCGGCGCGCCACGAGCATAATTCGTCTCCCCCTCCCTCACGCGGGAGGGGAAGCCGTGCCCGCCAGCGTCGTCAACGCCGCCCCCGCCACCCGCATCACCGTCCATTCATCGCGCGGCGTCGCCCCCAGCGCCTTGTAGAAACCGATCGCCGGCGTGTTCCAATCGAGCACCTGCCATTCGAAGCGCGCATAGTCCCGCGCCACGGCGATTCCCGCCAGATGCACCAGCAGCGCTTTGCCGATGCCCTGCCCGCGCGCTTCGGGCAGCACGAACAAATCCTCCAGATAGAGACCGGCGCGCCCCTCCCAGGTTGAAAAACTGGTGAAGAACAGCGCCAGCCCAACCGGCACGCCGTCGCGCAGCGCCAGCACCGCCTCCGCCACCGGCCGCGCCCCGAACAGCGCCGCATGTAGTTGTTCGGCCGTCGCCTTCACCGCATCGGGTTCGCGCTCATAGACCGCCAGTGCGACGATCAGGCGGCGGATGGTCGCCACATCGGCGGGCACGGCGGGGCGGATTTCGATCATCGCGCCACAGACCATCGCCCCCCGCCAAAGGCAAGGCCCGCCCGCATCTGACCGATTCGTAATTCGCCGCCCCATGCCCAAAGCGAGGGATCGGGCGTATAACGTCCGTCATACCGGCAGTGCCGGCCAAGTAAGGAGCAAACCCATGAAAGCGATGATGATTGCCGCGGCGGCGGCCTTGCTTGCCACACCGATGCTGGCATCGGCCCATCCCGGCCATGGCGGCGGCCATGGTGGTGGCGGTGGTGGTGGTAGTTGGGGCGGAGGCGGCGGCCATGCCGCAGGCGGCTATTCGGGCGGCGGCGGCTTTCGGGCCGGCGGTTACCGCCCCGGCTTTGGCGGCGGTTACCACCCGGGCTTTGGTGGCGGCTGGCGCGGCGGCTATATCCGCGGCGGCTTTGGCCCGCGCTATTATGGCGGCTTTTATCCGGGCTATGCCTTTATCGGGCTGGGCCTGGGCTTTTATTATGCTGACTGGTTCTATGGCTCCGGCTTTGGCTGGTACGGCTATCCCAGCGTCTATAACTACACCACTGTCTACACCCAGCCGCCGGCCTATGACAGCCCGCCCCCGGTCGCGGAGCCGGCGCCCGCCGCCCCGGCTGGACCACCGGCGTGCGGCCATTGGCAATGGGACCCGGCGGTTCAAAAGTATAACTGGATCGACGGCGGCTGCTGACACCGACAAGTCCCAAATCCCCGTCATCCGGGCAGAAGCCGGGATGACGGGGGAAACCGGCCCTTCTATAGCCCCGCCACCTCTAATGCCGCTGCTCCGGCGGCAATGTGCGTTCGTCGAACACCCGCTGCTGATCGGCTGACAGCACGGCATACAGCCCCTTCAGCGCCTGGGACTGGCGCTGCAATTCCAACAATTCCTGGCGCATTTCGGCCTCGACCAGATCGATCCGGCGCGGCGATTCGAGTGTCGGGAACAAGGCCGCCGCCGCCCGGCGCCGCCGTTCCGTCACGCCCGGCGAGGGCGCCGCGGCGCGATAGCTAGCCCAGGCCGGCTCCTGCGCTGCCGACAGGTGCAGGGCATCGTGCAACCCGGCGAAATCCTCTTGCGGCGGCGTTTGTGCCCTGACCGGCACCACCACGGCCGGCAACGCCACGACCAGCGCCGCCCCAATCAACAATTTACGCATCGTCACTCAACCTTCCACACTCATCACGCTGCCCGCATACGTTCCTGCACCACCAATTCCTGCGCCAGAAGTTCTGAAACGTCGTTGATTTCCGGCATGAACGGCACCGCGCGGTCCAGCCCGAATTCCCGCCGCACATCGGCCAGCGGCCGGTCGATCAACGCTTCCACATTGATCAATTGCAGGTTCTTGGCCCGGCGCCCGAACGTCCAGCCATCGCTGATCGCATCAAACCCCGGCTTGATCAGCCAGGGATCGACCAGCGCCATTTGGCCGACAATCACCGACA
>JANYCM010000295.1 GCA_025360285.1 Sphingomonadales bacterium | reverse complement strand
CGGCCGACATCGCGCATCTGACCGCCGCGGGCATCAGCGTCGATTACCGCGACGATTGGGCGCTGCTGGCCTTGCAGGGCCCGGAAGCGGTGACGGTGCTGGAACGGCTGGTGCCGGGCGTTGCCGATCTGCGCTTCATGCGCGGCGGGGCGTTCAGCTGGGCAGGTTATGATCTGTGGATCAGCCGGTCAGGCTATACCGGCGAGGATGGTTTTGAAATTTCGATTCTGGGCACCGCGGTGGAGATGGTCGCCGAAGCGCTGCTCGCCGCACCCGAAGTCAAGCCGATCGGGCTGGGCGCGCGTGATTCGCTGCGGCTGGAGGCGGGCCTGCCGCTTTATGGCCATGACCTTGGCGCCGGGACCACGCCGATCGAAGCCGGGCTGGGCTTTGCCGTTTCGAAGCGCCGCAAGGGTGAAGGCGACTTTCCGGGGGCGGCGATCATTCTCGATCAATTGCTGAACGGCGCGCCGAGGAAGCGCGTCGGGCTGGCGGTCGACGGCAAAATGCCGGCGCGGGAAGGCGCCTTGGTCTTCGCCGGTGACACCCAGGTCGGCATCGTCACTTCGGGGGGCTTTGCCCCCAGCGTCGGCGCGCCGATCGCCATGGCCTATGTGGCAACGGCGCATGCCGGCGACGGCACCGTGCTGGCGATCGAAGTGCGCGGCCGCCGGCTCGACGCCACCGTTGTGCCGATGCCGTTCAAACCCAAACAATATGTCCGTGCCGAAGGGAGCAACGCATGACGCTGTATTTCACAAAGGACCATGAATGGCTCGACGTTACCGGCGCGACGGCGACGGTCGGGATTACCTATTATGCCCAGGAACAATTGGGTGATGTGGTGTTCGTTGAAGTCCCCGATGCCGGGCGGGTTGTTGCCAAGGGCAAGGAGGCCGCCGTAGTCGAATCGGTGAAGGCGGCATCCGATGTCTATTCGCCGGTCAGCGGCACGGTGACCGAGGCCAATGCGGCGCTCGCCGCGGACCCGGCGCTGGTCAATACCGCGCCGGAGGGTGAGGGCTGGTTTTTCAAACTGACATTGTCGGACTTGTCGGAGTTGGAAGGGTTAATGGATGCGGTAGCGTATAAAGCCTTTGTGGCGACGCTTTAGCATGACGACGGGCACGTCCCACACCTGGGATGCCAATCTTTATGCCACCCATGCGGCCTTTGTGCCGGCGCTCGGCGCGCCGGTGCTGGAACTGCTGGCGCCGCAGCCGGGCGAACGCATCCTTGACCTTGGCTGCGGCGACGGCGTGCTGACGGCGAAGCTTGTCGCGGCCGGGGCGACGGTGGTGGGGATCGATCCCGACAAGGCGATGGTCGCAGCGGCGCTGGAAAAGGGGATCGATGCGCGGCTTGGCGATGCCCGGCAGTTGGGCTTTGACCAGGAATTCGATGCGGTGTTCAGCAATGCGGCGCTGCACTGGGTCGGCGCGCCGGCGCTGGTGACGGCCGGGGTGGCGCGGGCGCTCAAACCCGGCGGGCGGTACGTTGGCGAATTCGGCGGACACGGCAATATCGCCGCGATCCGGGTGGCCTTGCGCGCCGTGCTGGCGGCGCGGGGTTATCGTACCGATCCGCAGGAGACGAGCTATTACCCCACCGCCGAGGGCTTTCGCGCCGTGCTGGAGGCCGGTGGCTTTCAAATTGAATCCTGCGCCATCATCCCGCGGCCGACGCCGATCCCGAGTGGGATGACCGCCTGGCTCAACACCTTTCGCGGCGGCTTCATCGATTCTGCCGGCGTCCCACCGGCAAAGCGCGCCCAGGTCATCGAGGATGTGCGCGCCCTGCTGCGGCCGGTGCTGGCCGATGAGGGTGGCAACTGGATTGCCGATTATGTGCGGATCAGATTTGCCGCCACCCTTTCCGCTTGAGGGGGGGGTGAATTGAAGGAGTCATGATGCGTTATCTGCCGCTTACACAGCCTGATCGTGAAGCAATGCTCGGTGTCATCGGCGCGGCCGATATCGATGCGTTGTTCGCCGATGTGCCGGAAAGTGCCCGGCTGACGGCGCCGATCGCCGGCCTGCCGTTGCACAGCCCCGAAATGCTCGTCGAGCGCGAACTGGCGGCGATGGCCGGGCGTAACCTGACGGCGGGGACAGTGCCCTTC
>JANYCM010000294.1 GCA_025360285.1 Sphingomonadales bacterium | reverse complement strand
GTTGAACAGATCGGCGAGGGCGCTGCGCAAGGCACCAACCTCAACATACCGCTGCCCGCAGGGTCCGGTGTCGAAGCCTATTGTTCGGCCTATGACCGCGTTGTCATTCCGGCCCTGCGCGCGTTTCGGCCGGATATCATCATCGTGCCAAGCGGCTTCGATGCCGGCGCGATGGACCCGATGGGCCGCATGATGATGAATTCAGACGGCTATCGTCGCCTTACCCGCAAGCTGATGGCGGTTGCCGATGAACTGTGCGGCGGCCGGCTGCTGTTCCTGCATGAAGGCGGCTATTCGCGCTGGTCGGTTCCGTATTTCGGGCTTGCGGTGCTGGAGGAATTGTCGGGATTTCAGACGGGCGTGGTTGATCCACACCTGGATTACCACCGTGCCGTGGCTGGCCAGGAACTTCTGGCCCATCAAACCGCCGCAATCGACGCAGCGGTCGCAAATATCAGCAAAATTCCGCAGCATCAATGAATGTCGAATGCCCGATAAATCACACCTATTCAGCTTCTTTATCGAATGAGGATTGATCATGAGAAACGCAGAAGCGATTTTTTTACAAGGCGATCGTTCGGTTTTTGATGGCATCGGATTTTCGCCGGCTGTGCGCGCCGGCCCCTTCATTTTCATCTCGGGCGTCATCGCCACAGACGATGGCGGCAAGGTTTTCGAAAAAATCGAGGACGAATTTTGCGCCGCCTTCGACAATATCGTCGATCTTCTCGGCGCGGCGGGTGCGACGATGGCGGATATCGTCGCTTTCGACACATTCCACGTCACCGACAAGTTGTTGCCCGACCTCTATGCCTTCAACGAAGCGCGGAAAAAATACATGGGCGCGCCGCATCCGGCCTGGACGGCGATCGGCGTCACCAGCCTTGCGATCCGCGGCGCGCGGGTTGAAATGCGGGTCACGGCGTACATTGGTCCGGGGGCGTAACCCGATGGCTGACCTGGTGCTGCGGGTTGCCGAAATCTGGCGGTATCCCGTCAAGTCTATGGGCGGCGAGCATATCGCCGATGCCGATGTTGGCATGATGGGCATCGCTTTCGATCGCGGATGGGCGGTCCGCGATGAAAAGGCCGGCGCCATCCGCAGCGCCCGATATATACCGCGTCTGCTGATGTGCTCGGCCCGATATCTGTCCGGGACCGACGCCGGCCTCGTGCCGCATGTCGAAATCAGCCTGCCCGATGGATCGACCGTCTGTTCCGATGACACGCTGGTCAACCGCAAACTTTCCGATGCAATCGGCCGGGATCTGACGCTCTGGTCGTTGAAGCCCCCAGGCGAGATCGAACATCTGCGACTGGGTCCCAACGCCTTGATCACCGGCGACGCCACGACCGAATGGCGCATGCTGTTCGGATTGCAGGACGGCGAGCCCATGCCTGATTTCAGTGCGATGTCGCCGGCGCTTTTGCGCGAACTTGCGGAACTTGCGGCCCCCCGCGGAACCTATTTCGACGCGTTTCCCTTCAATATCATTACAAAATCCGCCGTCCGTCACCTGGAGGGCCATTTGCCGGGCATCGACCTCGATGTCAGGCGGTTCCGTCCGAATCTGCTGATCGACGGCGATGGTGCCGGCGATGACGTGATTGAAAGGCAATGGCTGGGCCGGACGATCCGCGTTGGCGCCGCCGAATTCAACGTCGTCATGGAGGCGCCGCGATGCACGATGATCGCCGCAGAGCAGCCCGGCGGAATCGTCAAAAACGCCACGATCACGCGGACGATCGTCCGGGAAATGAAACAGTCGATCAGCGCTTATTGCGAGGTTCACCGGGCCGGCCTGATCCGTCCCGGCGACATGCTGACTATTGTCGAGAATTGAAACTGCAGAAAACCTTTCGAGCGAGCGGGGCAAAAGACATCATGAATACAGTCGTATGGCTTGGCGGATCAGGGCGCCGGCGTTGGCATCGCC
The DNA here is from genome assembly GCA_025360285.1 of Sphingomonadales bacterium. Lineage (GTDB taxonomy): Bacteria > Pseudomonadota > Alphaproteobacteria > Sphingomonadales > Sphingomonadaceae > Sandarakinorhabdus. Next base: position 157 of record JANYCM010000294.1, on the reverse strand, counting down.
GTCGGATCGGCAATCTGGGAGGAATATCATGACGTTCCGCTATTTGAAGACAGCTGAAATCGGCACCGTGGGTATCGTCACGCTCAATCGGGCGAGCAAGCGGAACGCGATCGACGAAGAAACGCTGGGGGAAATCGACGCCTATTTCTCCGCGGTG
>JANYCM010000258.1 GCA_025360285.1 Sphingomonadales bacterium | reverse complement strand
CGCAGCGCGCCCTTGCCGGCCACCTTGACCAGCGCCATCTCGCGTTCGACATGAGGGCCGAGCGCCGTCAGGTCGAGCACCCGATGCACCGGCACCAGCCGGTCCAATTGCGCAATGATCTGTTCGATCACTGGCGGCGGGCCGTTGGTGACGACGGTAATCCGGCTGACCAGATGATCGCCCGATACATCGGCGACGGTCAGCGAATCGATATTATAGCCGCGCGCCGAAAACAGCCCGACGATGCGGGCAAGCACGCCGGATTCATTGTCGACGAGGATGGAGAGCGTGTGACGCTCGGAGGCGAGGTGTTTCATCGAAACCCTCTCCCTTCAGGGGAGAAGTCAGACCAGTGCCTTGGCATCTTCGTCCCTTTCGCCCTGAACGTCGCGGGCGTCCAAAATCATGTCGGTATGCGCCGCGCCCGACATGATCATCGGCAGGCAATTGGCCAGCTTGGCCACCCGGCAATCGACGATCACCGGGCCGTCATGCGCCAGCATCGCCTCGATCCCGGCATCAAGCCCAGCCGCATCCTCGATGACCAGCCCCTTCCAGCCATAGGCCTCGGCCAGCTTGACGAAATCCGGCAGCGAATCGGAATAGCTTTCCGAATAGCGCGAGCCATGGTTCAATTCCTGCCACTGGCGGACCATCCCCATATATTCATTGTTGATGATGAACACCTTGACCGGCAGCCGGTATTGCGTGGCCGTGCCCAGCTCCTGAATATTCATCTGGATGCTCGCCTCACCGGCGATATCGATACACAGCGCGCCGGGGTTGGCGATCTGCGCGCCGATCGCCGCGGGCAGGCCATAGCCCATGGTGCCGAGGCCACCGCTGGTCAGCCATTTGTTCGGCGCATCGAAACCGAAATGCTGCGCCGCCCACATCTGGTGCTGGCCGACTTCGGTGCTGATGATCGGCTTTTTGGCCTTGGTCAGTTCATACAGCCGCTTGATGGCGTGCTGCGGCAGGATGCTGGCGCCCTGTTGCTGAAACCCGAAACTGTCCCGCGCCCGCCAGGCGGCGATATCGGCCCACCACGGCGCCAGGTCGGCAGCCTTGTGACCGCGCGCCCGCCAGATCTTGATCATGTCCTCCAGCACGCCGCCGACATCGCCGATGATGCCGAGATCAACTCTCACGGTCTTGTTGAGCGACGAGCGATCGATATCGACATGGATTTTCTTGGAGCCCGGCGAAAACGCATCGAGCCGCCCGGTAACGCGATCATCGAAACGCGCGCCGAGGCAGACCATCAGATCACAGCGGTTCATCGCCATATTGGCTTCATATGACCCGTGCATGCCCAGCATGCCGAGGAACTGCGGATGTTCATTGGGCATGGTGCCCAGCCCCATCAGCGTGCTGGTCACCGGTGCGCCGGTCAACCGCGCCAGGTCACGCAGCAATTGCGACGCCACCGGGCCGGAATTGATGATGCCGCCGCCGGTATACAGGATCGGGCGTTCAGCGGCCGCCAGCATTTCAACCGCCGCCTCGATGCTGGCGCGATCGCCCTTGATCTGCGGCTTGTAGGTCTTGTGGCCGATGGCGCCGGGCTTTTCATAGCGGGCGCGCAGGATCTGCACATCCTTGGGGATATCGATGACCACCGGGCCGGGCCGGCCGGAACGCGCGATATAAAACGCCTCATGCAGCACCGGGCCAAGCCGCGCCGTCTCCTTGACGAGGTAATTATGCTTTGAACAATGGCGGGTGATGCCGATCGTGTCGCATTCCTGAAAGGCATCGGTGCCGATCAGAAGCGTCGGCACCTGGCCGGTCAGCACCACCAGCGGGATCGAATCCATCATCGCATCGGTGATGCCGGTGACGGCATTGGTGGCGCCGGGACCGGAAGTCACCAGCACGACACCAACCTTGCCCGATGACCGCGCATAGCCTTCGGCGGCATGGACTGCCGCCTGTTCGTGGCGGACAAGGATGTGACGGATGCGGTTCTGCGCAAATAGTGCATCATAGATCGGCAGCACGGCGCCGCCCGGATAGCCAAAGACGATCTCGACACCAAGATCGGTCAGCGCCTGGACGACGATCTCCGCGCCTGTCAGTTCCGCGCTCATACCCGCGCCCTTCAATTCCTATTGAGGGCGCGGGATTAGGACACGGAAATTATGCCGTCAACCCATTTTCGCGCAATTTTCGTGCGAAAATGGGTGTGTTCAAGCAATTGTTTCGCGATAGGCCGGGTTGCGCCGCCGCATCGCCGCGCCGACCAGGCCAAAACCGGCGATCAGCATCGCCCAGCTGGCGGGTTCAGGCACCGCACCAGTGCCGCCGGTCACCGCATCAAGCAGCGACCCCGCATAGGGATGATAGTTGATCTGGCCCGGTCCTGTCACGCTGTCGGCGATGACGGTGCCGTTGATCTGCAGATACCCCAGCGTGATCGCTGCCTTGGGGGCAAGCACCGTGCCAGGCACGCCAATGCCGTTGAACGACAGGCTGGTGGCATCCTTGAAATTATACAGGATGTGGCTCGAATCGAGCCCGGCGATGCTGAACGACGGATAGGGCTTGGTGGGATCGGCTTGCGTGCCGAAACCGAAATACTGCATCTGGTTATAGGTGCCGCCATTGCCATAGCCGCTGATGTTGAACAGCGCGAAAGAGCCCGTCGGGATGGCGATGTTAAAGCCCGTCGCGCTGCCCAAGGCCGCGCCCGACACATCAAAGACGTTGAGCCCGGGGTTGGACCCTTCAAAGAACAGGCCGCCATAATAGTTGGTGGTGGTGCCCGTCGCGGCTTCAGCGCCCAACGTGGCCGACAGGCTAAGCAGCCGGGTCTTTTCCGCGGCAAAGTCCACCGGGCCGGTGCCGGTGCTTTTGCTGCCATTGGGCAGACCGATATTGTTGAACTGGCTGATCGATCCGGCGACGATGTCGCCATAGGACACGCTGCCGCTGTTGAACTTCAGATCGCCGCCCACCACCAGGCTGGGCGTGCCAGTGAAGCTGCCATTAAGCTGGGCGCCGACCGAATAGCTCGAAATCGTCGCATTGCCGCCAACGGCCACCCGGCCCTCGGTATCAGTACCGTTCGCGGTATAGTTGTTAAAGACGAACAGATTGTAATTCTTGGCTGTATCAGCCTGGGCGCCGGTGGCCATCAGGGCGCAAACCAGCACGGCGCCAGCAGCGCCCGCACGATCAAAACGGAACATTGACCCAGTCTCTTCAGTTGGCCGACAATCACCCTCCAATGACATCGACAGAAGTTTGTTAGCATTGTAGAAATATGTTGTAAACGCTTTTTCAACACATATTTTCGATGGCATTCATCGATTCAGCCGTTCGATCACCGCAGCAGCACCATCACGGGCATCGATCGCCGTCCAACCCGGGTGCTGGTTGCGGAACCAGGTCGTCTGGCGCTTGGCATAGTGCCGCGTATCGAGGCACGCCTGGGCCGCGGCGTCAGCCAGGCTGATGTGCCCGGCCAGATGCGCGGCCAGCGGCGGAACACCCACTGCCTTCAAAATCGGGCGATCGCCCGCCAGCCGCCGCGCCAGCAGGGCAGATACTTCATCCAGCGCCCCCGCAGCCAGCATGGCCTCAAATCGCGCGTTGCAGCGCGCATGAAGCACATTGCGCGGCACATTCAGTACAAAGCCCATCACTGGCAGCGCCAGCCCGCCACTGCGATGCTGCTGCCAGTCCGCCAGGGTCCGGCCGCTGCTGCGTACGACTTCCAGCGCCCGCCGGATGCGCTGCTGATCGGCCGGCGCCAGCCGCGCCGCCGCCGCCGGGTCTTCGGCTACCAGCGCCGCCTGCGCCCCGGCGGCGCTCAGCCCACGCACCGCCTCACGAACCGCCGCATCGATCGCTGGCACCGGCGCGATGCCCTCGATGAGCGTGCGCAGGTACAGCCCGGTGCCGCCAACCAGAATCGGCAAGCGTCCGGCCGCCAGCGCCGCCGTGATTTCGGCGCGCGCCAGCGCCGCCCATGCCGCTGCACTGGCAATATCTGCCCCATCCAGCACGCCATAAAGCCGGTGCGGCACGACGGCTTCATCGGCCGGCGACGGCCGCGCCGTCAGCACCCGCAGATCGGCATAAAGCTGGCTGGCATCGGCGTTGATGATCACCCCATCACAAGCGGCGGCCACCGCCAGCGCCACTGCCGACTTGCCGCTCGCCGTCGGCCCTGCGATGACCGCCACCATGGACCGTTCTGCCGTCACGCCGATCATCATCACCCTGGTTGCCGAAGCCGCTTTGTCGGCTGCCGACGCGGCGACCGCAAGGGATGCCATCGCCCATGCCGGCGGCATCCCCGGCGCCTGGGACTGGATCGACGCCGGCGATGCGCTCGATCTGCGCGCCAGCGACATCACCGCCGCCGCTGCCCGCGCCGCCGTGGAAACCGCTGTCCCGCATGTCGATGTCATCGTCCAATCCGCCGCCGCACCGCGCCGCAAGCAGCTGATCATCGCGGATATGGATTCAACGATGATCACCGTCGAATGCATCGATGAACTTGCCGATTATGCCGGGCTGAAGGCCCAGGTCGCCGCGGTCACCGAAGCCGCGATGCGCGGCGAGCTGGATTTCGAGGCCGCGCTCGATGCCCGGGTCGCACTTTTGCAGGACCTAGACGCCACCGTCGTCGATCGCTGCCGCGCCGAACGCGTGCGCCTCACCCCCGGCGCCACCAGCCTCGTGCGCACCATGGCGGCGCACGGCGCGCATTCGATTCTCATTTCGGGCGGCTTCACCGCCTTTGCCCGCCCGGTCGCCGCCGCCATCGGCTTTGCCGAAGTTCATGCCAACACGCTGCTCGTCGAGGATGGCAAATTGACCGGCGCCGTCGCCCGGCCGATTATCGATGCCGCTGCCAAGCGCGCCGCGCTGCTCGCTGCCGGCGTTGATCTGCCCGCCACCATGGCGGTCGGCGATGGCGCCAATGACATCCCGATGCTGGAAACCGCCGGGCTGGGCATCGCCTATCACGCCAAACCCAGGGCCGCCGCCGCCGCCGCTGCCGCCGTTCGCCACGGCGATCTCACTGTGCTGCTCCGCGCCCAGGGCTATGCCCGCCGTGACTGGGTGTTGTGAAAGGCGAGATGATCGCCGTCGCCCGCCTCGCCCTCACCGATTTCCGCAGCTATGCCGAAACCGCGATCACCGCCGGGCCGGGCTGCATCGTCATCACGGGCGACAATGGCGCCGGCAAGACCAATATCCTCGAAGCGCTGTCCTTGCTTGGCGCCGGGCGCGGCCTGCGCGGCGCAGCGGCCTCCGAAGCGGCGCGGACACCGGGCCCCGGCGGCTGGACCATCGCCGCGACGCTCGCTGCCCCCGGCGGCGACGTAGACATCGGCACCGGCACCCAGCCGCAGGCACCCGAGCGCCGGCTGGTCCGCATCAACGGCGCGGCGGCCACAGCGGCAGCGCTGGGCGAATGGCTGGCTTTGGTCTGGCTTACCCCCGCAATGGACCGGCTGTTCGCCGATACGCCCGTAGCGCGGCGGCGCTTTCTGGATCGACTGGTGCTGGCGCTGCACCCTGGTCATGGCCGCGAAAGCCTGCGCTATGACGCAGCGATGCGCGCCCGCACCCGGCTGCTCACCGAGGATGCCCGGCCCGATCCGCAATGGCTGGCGGCGCTTGAACGCGCCATGGCCGAACATGGCGCCGCGGTGGCGGCGGCGCGCGCCGACACCGCGGCGGCGCTGGCGCTTCGGCTCACCGAGTCGCCCGCCGGCCCCTTCGCCCGGCCGCTGCTGGCGCTGGGCGGCGAACCGCCTGCCGATCTGGCGGCGGCGCTGGCTGCCAGCCGCAGCGCCGATGCCGCCGCCGGCCGGGCGCTGGTCGGTCCGCACCGAACGGACTTGCTGGTCACCCATGCCGCCAAGGCCGAACCGGCGGCGCGCGGTTCGACCGGCGAACAAAAGGCGCTGCTCATCGCCATCACCCTCGCCCATGCCGAACTGGTGGCGGCGCGCACCGGGCGGCCGCCGCTGCTGCTGCTCGATGAAATCGCCGCGCACCTCGATGCCCGGCGCCGGGCGGCCTTGTTCGAACGGCTGGCGGCGACAGGATCGCAAGTCTGGATGACCGGGACTGACCCGGCGCTGTTCGATGGCGTTGGCATGGCAACGCGGCTGCATGTCGCCGATGGCCGGGTGAGGTGAGCGCCGATGCCAGGGCTTTAATGGAGCGTCAACACGATGCCGGGCCGGTCAGAAAGGGCATGATATCGACACCGTCGCCGGGAAAGATCGTCACGTGCGGGTGGTCGAGGAACAGGCGGGCGGCAGCGTCGGCCGTCTCCGCTTCAACGATGACATAGCCGCAGAACGCGTTCACCGCTTCGCCGATGCCGTCCCGGCTGGCGCGTATGGTCTTGCCGACCATGCCGCCGCGATCGGGGATCGACGCGGCATTTTTTGTTTCCCAGGCGGCCCATAGCGGCAGGCCGATGGCATCGACGGCCGCCTGTTCGGCCTTGGGCAAGCGACGAAAGCGCGCCAGATCATCGGGCTTCATGGTGTAAACGGCAAGAAAGTGCGGCATGCGGCGACCTTCCGCTGATCGTTACGACCCTAGCCATTTATGAGTTCACGGCCTAGGGCACTGGAGCCGACGGCCCGAACCATCGGGGTTCCTCGCGGCGCCGCAACTCCCTCTCGCGTGCGCGCGCGCAAGAGTCTATAGCCATGTGCAGACGCCGCATTAAGCCTCGCGGCTGCAAGGAAAACCCCTTTGTCCGACGAAACCAACCAGGCGCCGGCCGATTATGACGCCGATTCGATCAAGGTGCTGCGCGGCCTCGATGCCGTGCGCAAACGCCCCGGCATGTACATCGGCGATACCGATGACGGA
>JANYCM010000255.1 GCA_025360285.1 Sphingomonadales bacterium | reverse complement strand
CGGTAACCGGCCCGGCGCGGCGCTGGCGCCGGCGGCGCTCGGCGGGGCGGCGCTGCTGCTTGCCGCCGATCTGGCGGTGCGGGTGCCGGTCAGCGGCCAGGAACTGAAGCTGGGCGTGCTGACGGCGCTGATCGGCGCGCCGTTCTTCCTGTGGCTCGTAGTCAGGTCTCGCTGATGCTGGTCGCCACTGGCCTTGCCCGCCCGCCGATGCTGGCCCCGCTGGCGCTCAGCCTTGCGCCCGGCCAGGTCATCGGGCTGATCGGCCCCAATGGCGCCGGCAAGACGAGTCTGTTGCGGGCGCTGGCCGGCCTGAGCGACGGGCCGGGCAGCGTCACCATCGGCGGCTACCAGTTGGCATCGCTGCCACCGGCCGGCCGCGTGCAGCGGCTGGCCTGGCTGCCGGCCGATCGCGATATCGCCTGGCCGCTGCGCGCTGCCGATCTGGTGCAGCTTGGCCTTGGGCCGGCGGCGGCGCGCGACGATGCCGCCGTCATTGCGGCGCTGACCGCAGCCGATGCCGACAACTTTGCCGATCGCCGCGTCGATCAGCTTTCAACCGGCGAACGCGCCCGGGTGCTGCTGGCCCGGGCGCTGGTGGCGCGGCCGCAATGGCTCCTCCTTGATGAGCCCACAGCCAATCTCGATCCCTGGCACCGGCTGCACATTATGGCGCTGCTGGCCCGCGAGGCCGCTCGCGGTGCCGGGGTCATCACCGCGCTGCATGATCTTGATCTGGCGCGGCGCTGCGACCGGCTGTTGCTGATCGACAACGGGCAGATCGCCGCCGACGGCCCGGCAGGCGAGGTGCTCAGCCCTGAAAATCTGGCGCAGGTGTTCGGCATTCGCCACACCGAAACCGGCTGGCAGCAGTTGCCAAGGTAACAGTTGAGCCAAAGCGCCGCACAAGCCTATACGGGCCAATGCCCAAATTTGGTCAACCATTGCCCCCCACCGCCGAAACCCGCGCCAATGCCGCGGCGATGGCAGTGCTGGTCACCGATCTGCGCGACAAGATCGCCCGCATCGCGCTGGGGGGGCCGCCGGCATCGCGCGATCGCCATGTCGCGCGCGGCAAATTGCTGCCGCGCCAGCGCGTTGAAGCGCTGCTCGATCCCGGCACGGCGTTCCTCGAAATCGGGCAATTGGCGGCGCATGATGTCTATGGCGAGGATGTGCCCGCCGCCGGCATGATCGCCGGGGTCGGCCAGGTCAGCGGGCAGCTCTGCGTCATCGTCGCCAATGATGCGACGGTAAAGGGCGGCAGCTACTATCCGCTGACGGTGAAAAAGCATTTGCGCGCCCAGGAAATCGCCGCGCAAAACGGCCTGCCCTGCGTCTATCTCGTTGATTCGGGCGGCGCCAATCTGCCACGCCAGGACGAAGTGTTTCCGGACCGCGATCATTTCGGGCGGATATTCTTCAACCAGGCCAATATGTCGGCGGCCGGCATCGCCCAGATCGCCGTGGTGATGGGCAGTTGCACCGCCGGCGGTGCCTATGTGCCCGCCATGGCGGATGAATCGATCATCGTGCGTGACCAGGGCACGATCTTTCTGGGCGGGCCACCGCTGGTCAAGGCGGCGACCGGCGAGGAAGTGACGGCCGAGGAACTCGGCGGCGGCGATGTCCACACCCGCCTCTCCGGTGTCGCCGATCACCTCGCCGAGGATGATGAGGATGCGCTGGCCATCGCCCGCCGCATCATCGCCACCCTGCCCACCCCGGCACGCGTTCCGGCACAACCGGCGCGGCCGCCGCTGCATGACCCGCAGGAGCTGCACGCGCTGGCGCCGCTCGATACCCGCCACCCCGTCGATGTCCGCGAAGTCATCGCGCGCATCGTCGATGGTTCGGAATGTCAGGAATTCAAGCCGCGCTTCGGCGAAACCCTGGTCACCGGCTTTGCCCATGTCGAAGGCTATCCCGTCGCCATCATCGCCAACAATGGCATCCTATTTTCAGAAAGCGCGCAGAAAGGCGCGCATTTTATCGAACTCGCCTGTCAGCGCCGCATCCCCTTGCTGTTCCTCCAGAACATTTCGGGCTTCATGGTCGGCAAGCGTTTCGAACAGGAAGGCATTGCCAAACACGGCGCCAAGCTGGTCACCGCCGTCGCCTGTGCCGCGGTGCCAAAGATCACCGTCGTCACCGGCGGCAGCTTCGGCGCCGGCAATTATGGCATGTGCGGCCGGGCCTATTCACCGCGCTTCCTGTGGATGTGGCCCAATGCCCGCATCAGCGTCATGGGCGGCGAACAGGCCGCCGCGGTGCTCGCCACGGTGAAAACCGGCGGCTTCAAGAACGCCGCCGACGAGGAAGCCTTCAAGGCCCCCATCCGCGCCCAATATGACCGCGAGGGCCACCCCTATCACGCCAGCGCCAGGCTGTGGGATGATGGCGTCATCGATCCCGCCGACACCCGCACCGTCGTGGCGCTCAGCCTGGCGGCATCCCTGCAACAACCGATCCGGGAAACGCGCTTCGGCACGTTTCGGATGTAATCGGGCGGGATGTAATGAGCCTAGATGTCACCATCGATGACCGCGGCATCGTCCGCGTCGTCCTCGCCCGCCCGGCGCAGCACAATGCCTTTGACGAGGCGCTGATCGCCGGGCTTACCCGCGCCTTCACCGCGCTGGGCGGTGACCCGGCCGTGCGCGCCATCATCCTATCGGGCCAGGGCAAGTCCTTTTGCGCCGGCGCCGACCTTGGCTGGATGCGGCGCGCCGCCGGCTGGTCCGAGGCCGAAAACCGCGCCGATGCCCTGCTGCTGTCGAACATGCTCGCCGCTATCGATAGCTGCCCCAAGCCGGTCATCGCCCGCGTCCATGGCAATATCGCCGGCGGCGGCGTCGGCCTGGTCGCCTGCGCCGATATGGTGGTCGCGGTCGATGATGCGCAGTTCCGCCTGTCGGAAGTCCGCCTCGGCCTGACGCCCGCCACCATTTCACCCTTCGTCATCGCCAAAATCGGCGCTGGCGCGGCCCGCCGCTGGTTCCTTACCGCCGAAGCCTTTGGCGCTGCCGAAGCGCAGGCGATGGGGCTGGTGCACGCCGTCGCCGCCAGCCAGGCCGCCGCCGATGCCGTCATCACCGGCTGGCTGAGCCACCTCACCGCCGCTGCCCCTGGTGCCGTTGCCGATGCCAAGGCGCTGATTGCCGATGTCGCCAGCCGCCCGATCAGCGACGATCTGCGCGCGATCACGGCGGCCCGCATCGCCGCCCGCCGCGCCTCGGACGAAGGGCGCGAGGGCCTTGCTGCCTTTTTCACCAAGCGCAAACCGGAATGGAACCGATGATCCGCTCATTCGCCCTCGCCGTCCTGCTGCTCGCCGCGCCGGCGGCTGCTGATCCCGCTGCCGATGCGCTCGCCGCCGCCAATGCGCTCCTTGCCGCCGTCAACAGCAATGATGCAGAGGCGCTGGGCCACATCATGCTGCCGGGCGCGACCCTGGTATCGCAGCGCTATGCCGCCGATGGTGCCTTGCAAAGCCGCCCCCTGACAGTGGCCGACATGCAGGCCAGCCTGCGCGCCAACACCCATCATTATGACGAGCGACTGCAAAACCCCAGCGTCCTCGTCCAGCGGGATCTGGCGCAAATCTGGTCGCGCTACACCTTCGACGTTGACGGCAAGCGCCAGCATTGCGGCGTCGATTCGTTCAGCCTCGTCCGCATCGAGAGTGTCTGGCGGGTCAGCCACCTCGCCTGGACCGCCGAGCCACAAGGCTGCCCGAAGTGAAAAAACTCCTCATCGCCAATCGCGGCGAAATCGCCCGGCGCATTATCCGCACCGCGCACGCCATGCAGATCGAAACCGTCGCCATCTATTCCGATGCCGACGCCGCCAGCCCCTATGTCCGCGAAGCCACCCAGGCCGTTGCCATCGGCCTGGCCGACGCCCGCCCCTATCTCGACAGCGCCGCGATCATCGCCGCGGCGCGCCGCACCGGCGCCGATGCCATCCACCCCGGCTATGGCTTCCTGAGTGAAAATGCCGATTTCGCCCGTGATGTCCGCAAGGCCGGCCTCATCTTCATCGGCCCGCCCGAAGCCGCGATGCGCGTCATGGCCCTGAAGGACAGCGCCAAGGCAGCGATGAAAAAGGCCGGTGTGCCGATCACGCCGGGCTATCAGGGCAATGACCAGTCGCTGGTTCGCCTGCAACGCGCCGCCGATGGCGTCGGCTTTCCGCTGCTGATCAAGGCGGTCGCCGGCGGCGGCGGCAAGGGCATGCGATCGGTGGCCAGCGCCGGCGACTTTCAGGATGCGCTGATGGCGGCGCAGCGCGAGGGCGAGGCGAGTTTCGGCAACCCCGCCGTGCTGCTCGAAAAGCTCATCACGCGCCCCCGTCATGTCGAAGTCCAGGTTTTCGGCGACGCGCATGGCAATGCCGTGCACCTGTTCGAACGCGATTGTTCGCTGCAACGCCGCCACCAGAAGGTCATCGAGGAAGCCCCTGCCCCCGGCCTGTCCGAACGCCTGCGCCACACGCTGGGCGTTGCCGCCGTCACCGCCGCCCATGCCATCGGTTACCACAGCGCCGGCACCGTCGAATTCATCCTGGATCTCGATCAGACGGACGAACACGGCGACCCGGCCTTCTACTTCATGGAAATGAATACAAGGCTTCAGGTCGAACATCCGGTCACCGAGGCGATCACCGGGCATGATCTGGTCGAATGGCAGATCCGCGTCGCCCGCGGTGAGATGCTGCCGGCCCATCAGGACGCGCTGGCCATAACCGGCCATGCCGTCGAAGCGCGCCTCTATGCTGAAGATGCCGAGGGCGGTTTCCTGCCCTCCACCGGCACGCTGACTCGGCTCGAATTCGGCGCGGGCGAGGGCATCCGCATCGATACCGGCGTCGAAACCGGCAGCCGTATCGGCCTCGATTACGACCCGATGATCGCCAAGGTGATTGCCTGGGGCGAAAGCCGTGATCAGGCGATTGACCGGCTGGTGGCGGCGCTCGATGGCACCATCGTCCAGGGCCTGAAATCCAACCGCGCCTTTCTCGCCCGGCTCGCCGACCATCGGGCGTTTCGCGCCGGCGAGGTCGATACCGGTTTCATCGGCCGTCATGCCGAGGCGCTGGCGCCGGCCGAAAGCGTGCCTGATACCGCGCTGCTTCTGGCGGCGCTGTCACAGGTGCTGGCGCTGGTGCCGGCGGCCGATGCCGGCATTTTCGCCCGCTCCGGCTTCCGCCTCAACCTGCCGACCGAATACAGCATTCGCCTGTGGAACGGCACCGCGCTGCACAGCCTGGTGTTGCGGCCGCACGGCGACCGTTTGCGCATCGCCGGGCTGGACGGCATTGCCGAGGTCAGCGCGGCGCGGCATGGCAGCAGCATCACCACCGATCCCGGGGGCAAATTGCTTACCGGCACCGTCATCACCACCGGCGACGAGATCGAAATCCGCCTCGCCGGCCAGACCTGGCGGCTCGGGCTCCGTGCGCCGCGCAAGGACGCTGTCGCCGGCATCAGCGACGGCCGCATCATCGCGCCAATGCCCGGCCGCGTCCTCGCGGTGGATGTCGAAACCGGGCAAATAGTGGCGCCCGGTGACCGGCTGCTGGTGCTCGAAGCGATGAAGATGGAACACCGCATCACCGCCCGCAGCGCTGGCACGATCAGCGCCGTCCACATCACCACCGGTGATCAGGTGGCGGACGGGATGCTGCTGGTCGAAATCATAGCAGGATAATCTTCCCCCCCTTCTCGTTCACGGGGTGTCTAAGACGGCGCGCAGCGCCAGCGGTTGGGGCGGGTTCTCCGTGCCGCAAAGCGCCACTTACCCCAAGTCCGCCTCATCCTCCCGCGCCCGCCACGCCAGGATGATCCCCGGCAGCGCCAGCCCGGCAATCGCAAACGCCGAGAGCAGATCGATCCCGGCATCGCGATCCGGGAACCGCCAGCCGAAAAACTTGGCCGGGAGCGTATAGATCAGGACCAGGAACAGCGAGCCGAGGATGATCTGGTAGCTGCGCACATAGGCACTGTCCCGTTCGCCGCGCTGGCGCTCATCGAGCATCGCATCCGGCGCATTGGCCTGCTGGCCATGGCTGTCAATAAACAGCACAAAGGCGCCGATCAGGCCAAACAGCCTGACCAACGATAGCAGCATCGACACGGGCGGGCCGGCATCGGGCAGCATGGCGGCGATCAGATAGCCGCCGGCCAGTGCCGCCAGCACCAGCACCGAAAGCCAGCGGGCGCTGTGCGGTCGCAGGTTTACCGGGGCCGTCATGATCATATCTCGTCTCCTGATTGTCTGGGCCGCAATTGGCTGGCCAGGGGTTGAAAGGGGGTAAGCGAAAACAGTGTTTCCACGGGCACGCCGAACACCGCGGCCAGCTTCAGCCCCAGTTCAAGGCTGGGGCCGTAAGTGCCGCGCTCCAGAAAGCCGATGGTCTGCGGGTTGACCTGGGTCAGCTCCGCCAGTTCCTTGCGCGACATGCCGCGTTCGGTGCGGAACAGCGCGAGGCGGTTGTGCAAGCTTGGCGAATCGTTTTCAGAAACCATGTTTCGTTGTTTATACGCAACACTCTAGTTCGTCAATGCCCCGAAATCCGCCCCCTTCCCCCGCTGCATCAACCCGCCTAAACAGCCGCCATGACCTATGCCCAGCTCCGCTACGCCCATGGTGAAACCATCGACATGCTGCG
>JANYCM010000245.1 GCA_025360285.1 Sphingomonadales bacterium | reverse complement strand
TCCATCCTATCTCGCCGCCATGATCTGGCATAACCTGCGCAACCGGCGATGAACAGCGCCCGCAAACCCGGCATTGGCCGGCGCAGCCTGTGGCTGGTGCTCGGCATCGCCGCGCTGCTGGCTGCCGTGCTTGCCTGGATGCAATTATCGGTGCCGCCACCGGGCAATCTCGCCGGGTCCAGCCTGGGCGGCGCGTTCACCCTCATCGATCAGAATGGCCACAAGGTCAGCGACAAGGATTTTGCCGGCAAATATCGCCTGATGTATTTTGGCTATACTTTCTGCCCCGATGTCTGCCCCACAGATGTCGCGGTGCTGTCACGCGGGCTTGCCGCCTATGAAACCGCCCAGCCGAATCGCGGCGCCATCGTCGTGCCGATCTTCATCACCGTCGATCCCGAGCGCGATGATGTGGCAGCGATGAAGGCCTTCACCAGCGCCTTTCACCCGCGGCTTGTCGGCCTGACCGGCACGCCGGCCGCCATCGATGCGTTGCGCAAGGCCTATGGCATCTATGCCAAGAAGATGCCGACCAGCGCCACCGCCGCCGACCCCAGGGCCTATCTCGTCGATCATTTCGCGGTCTATTACCTGTTCGGGCCGGATGGCCGGGCGATCGCCTTCCTGCCGCACGGATCGACCGCCGCCGAGATCAAGGTGATGCTGGACAGCTATGTCCGATGAACCGTTCTGGGAAACCGTGCCGCTGTGGCGGATGACGCGGCCGCAATGGGAAAGCCTGTGCGACGGCTGCGGCAAATGCTGTGTCCACAAGCTGGAAGATGATGAAAGCGGCAAGATCTACCCCACCAACGTCGCCTGCCGCCTGCTCGATTCGCGCACCGCCCAGTGCAAGGATTATCCCAACCGCCGCGCCCAGGTGCCCGATTGTGTACGCCTGACCCCGGCGAAGCTCGATACCATCGATTGGCTGCCCGCCTCCTGCGCCTATCTGCGCATCCACCGCGGCCAGGGCCTGGCGGACTGGCACCCGCTGGTCAGTGGTGACCCGGCTTCGGTTCACCACGCCGGCATTTCGGTGATCGGCAAGACGGTCAGCGAGGATGATGTCGGCGACCTGGAAAACCACATCATCGAGGGTGAACTCTGAACCTGTTCGGCCGCACCCAGCTTCCCGATGCCGTGTGCGTCGGCGATCGGCTGCTGCCGCTGGTTGCCGAGCGCCGCCGCACCGCCAAGGCGATCAAGCTGCGCGCCGATGCCGTGCAGGGCGTGCTGCGTCTCACACTGCCGGCGCGCGGCGGGTTGGCCGAGGCACTGGCGCTGATTGAGCGCAACCATACCTGGCTGGCAGAGCAGGTGGCAGCCTGGCCGGCGCCGCAGCCCTTGCTGCCCGGCGCGCGAATCCCCTTTGACGGCAACACACTGCTGATCGACTGGACCGCCAGCCACCCGCGCACGCCCCGGCGCAGCGGTGACCGCCTGCTGGTCGGCGGCCCGGCCGATCTGGTGCCCGCCCGCGTGCTGCGCTGGCTTCAAGGCGCGGCGCGCGCCGATCTGACGGCGGCGACGACGGCGCTCGCCGCCGGGCTCGGCCATGCGGCGGTCGCCATTCGTATCGGCGACGCCCGCGCCCGCTGGGGTAGTTGCGCCCGCGGCCGGCCCGGCAGCGTGGCGCGCATCGCCTATAGCTGGCGGCTGATCATGGCGCCGCCGCCGGTGCGCCGGCACATCGTCGCGCATGAGGTCGCGCATCTGGTCCATGCCAATCATAGTGCGGATTTCTATGCCCTGCTGGCGACCCTCGATCCGCACCGAGATGCGACGCGGCGCTGGCTGGAGGCGCATGGTACGGCGCTGCACTGGGTGGGGCGGGATTAGGAGCGCGGCGGCGAGAAGCAGGTCGTCAAGTCATGCACGGGGACGACAGATATTGGTGGAAGGCGGACGTCCCCTAGAGCCCGCCCTCGGCGTCAACCCATGCGCGAAATATCCCGATCATTCGTCCGAGATCGCGAGGGCCGCCCCAAGCCTTGAACTTCGGGCCTTCAATCCGGCAGACCAGCCAAGGAGCGTCGCCATCTCCCCCTTGGAACTGCTGTTCGCCGTGAGGAACCCCTTCATAGACTGGCGCAAACAAACGCGATTCGAACACTGTTCGATCAAGATCCACCGTTAGTCGCCAGCCCGGGTTGTCCAACGTGTCGATGGTAATGCCGAAGTCTTCTTCCCACTCTCCATCGCACTGGGCGAGATACCATTGAGTGAGCCAGCCTATGTCGTCGAGCTTGTCCATTGCCCACTGATAGCAACACGCCGCGCATGTCCGCTACTGGGGCGAGAGCCGACTTTCCGCTCTATGAGTCGACGATTTCGTCCCTCGCAGGTCGAAACCAGCATCAAACCGCCACCACCATCGCCCCCAACCGCTCCGCCTCACGCGCATCATGGGTCACGTGCAGCATCGGCACCTCGCCGCTGACCATGGCGATGAGATCGAGCAGGCTCGCCGCGCGCGCCGGATCGAGATGCGCCAGCGGTTCATCGAGAAGCAGCGCCGCCGGCCGCGACAGCAGCGCCCGGCCCAGCGCGACCCGGCGGATTTCACCCCCCGACAGATGCCGCGGCCAGCGGTCGAGCAGCGCCGCAATACCCAGCCGTGCCGCCATCGCCGTGACGGCGTCCGCATCGGCACGCCGCGCATAGGCAAGATTGCCGCGCACACTCAGATGCGGGAACAGCCGGGCATCCTGGAAAACCAGCCCCAGCCGCCGCGCCGGCACCGGCACCGACACGCCGGCCGCGGCATCGAACAAGGTCGTCCCGGCGACGCGGATGTGCCCTGCTTCGGGAACCAGCAAGCCCGCAATCGCGTGCAGCAAGCTCGTCTTGCCGGCGCCCGAGGGCCCCACCAGCGCCGTCACCGGTGCCGCCGAGACGAATTTATAATCGCGGACGAAATCGCCATGCGCCACCCGCAGGTCCACGTCGAAATGCGGTGTCATGCCCGGTGCCGCGCCGCCCGGTGCTGCCAATATTGCGCCGCGACCAAAGCGCCGAGCGCGATGACCAACGCCAGCACCGCCAGCCGCGCCGCCGCCGCCTCGCCGCCCGGCACCTGGAGCAGCGCATTGATCGCCAGCGGCAGGGTTTCGGTTTCGCCGGGAATCGCCGACACAAAGATCGCCGTTGCGCCGAATTCCCCCAGCGCCTTGGCAAAACCCAGCACCGTGCCGGCGATGATCCCCGGAAAGGCAAGTGGCACCGTCACGCTGGCAAACACCCGCCAGCGTCCAGCGCCCAAAGTGGCAGCGGCGGTTTCCAGCCGCGGATCAATCCCCTCCAGCGCCTGGCGGATCGGCGCGACCATCAGCGGTAGCGCCATCACGCCGGCGGCGATCGCCGCGCCCGTCCAGCGGAACAGCACGCTGACATGGACGAGCGCCAGCGCCCGGCCGAAGGGACCATCATGGCCAAAGGCCAGCAGCAGCACATAGCCCGTCACCACCGGCGGCAGCACCAAGGGCAGATTGACCAGAGCATCGACCAGCGGCTTGCCCGGAAAGCGCTGCCGCGCCAGCACGAACGCCAGTGCCAGCGCCAGCGGCAAAGTCGCCAGCGTTGCCGCCCCGGCAACCTTCATGCTGACGGCGATGGCATCCCATTCGGCGGGCGAGAGCGGTTGCAGCACCGGTCAGTCAGCAAGCGGTCGCAGGACAACCACGGTCAATTGCCGCACCGACCGCGCGCCGCGCGCCTCGCCCTCGACAACCAGCCGCAACGGCCCATCGGCGGCAGCGAGCGGCTTGGCATCGCATTTGTCGGCAACGAGCACCGGCGCCTTGCCCAGTGACGCATCGAGTTCCCCCAGGGTGAAGGTGACGCGATAGCCATCGGCGGCGGTGGCGACCACCAGCATCGACAGCGCCGGGCCGCGCAGCGCCTCCCCCGTTGAAGCACCCGCTTTGCCGAGCAGATCGCGCAGCCAGATACCTTCGCAGACATGGCGCGCGCCATGCACCGCCAGCACAGCGGTGGCGCGTGGCAGGCCGGCGCGGGCGGCAGCGTCGATGGGCACCGGCGTCAACGCCAGCACAGCGGCAGCGATTAGCAGCATCATGGTGCGGTAAACCCCTGTTTGAGAAGGATGGCGCGGCCGCGCGGGCCGGTGATGAAGGCAAGGAATGCCCACGCCGCGGCATCGTCGCCGCCGGCGACCAGTGCGGCCGGATAGACGATCGGCGGATGGCTGGCTTCCGGGAACACCCCCGCCACCATCACCCGGCGGCTGGCGCGCGCATCGGTGGCATAAACGATCCCCGCCGCCGCATCGCCGCGTTCGACATAGGCCAGCGCGGCGCGGACATTTTCGGCACGCGCCAGCTTGGGCGCAGCGGCATCCCAGGCGCCCAGGCTGGTCAGCGCCGCTTTGGCATAGCGGCCGACGGGCACGGATTGCGGATCGCCGGTAGCCCAGCGACCAGGGCCGACAAAGCCGGCCATGTCGAACCCCGGTTTCAGCACGGCATGGCGCGGGCGGGTCGCCGGCACCACCAGCACCAGTGCATTGCCGGCGATGACCTGGCGGCTGCCCGGCACGATATGCCCTGCTGCTGTGACTGCATCGAGCCATTGATTGTCCGCCGAAATGAAGATGCCGGCCGGCGCCCCCGCGATGATCTGCCGGGCCAGCGCCGGCGATCCGGCCATCACCATCACCGGCCGTTCGGCGCCGGTGGCGGCCCAGGCATCGCCCAGCGCCGTCATCGCCTCGGCCAGGCTGGCGGCGGCATAGATGCGCAGCGGCGCCGCTGGGGCCGCCGCAGGCAACAGCGCCAGCAGCAGCAGACACAGGCGAAAAACGGATGGGAGCATGGCGAATCCAAAGGTCGATATATCCAGAAAAGCATATCGCAGGCCCGCCCGGCCTTGGCCAGTGGGGCGACGCAAATCCTCCCGCCAAACATTGACCGACACGCCGAACCCATTAGGGGTGGCGCGATCATGGACCTTGCCGAACCGCCCTTCGATCCGCGCGTGCTGCGCAATGCCTTTGGCTGCTTCGCCACTGGCGTCACCGTCGTCACGGGCCGCGCGCCCGATGGCAGTAGTGTGGGGCTTACCGCCAACAGCTTCACCTCGGTATCGCTCGATCCGCCGCTGCTGCTGTTCTGCCCGGCGAATGGCGCGTCTGCCCTTCCGGCGCTGCGCGAATCGGCGCGCTTTGCCATAAATGTGCTCGATCTGGATGGCCAGGCGGTGGCGGATCGTTTTGCCACCCGCGGCGTCGATCGCTTTGCCGAGGCGGAATGGGCGGAATGGGATGGGCTGCCGGTGCTCGCTTCGGCCAAGGCGGCCTTTGCCTGCACGCTGCATGCCGATCATGATGGCGGCGACCACCGGATCATCGTCGGCAAGGTGACGCGGCTGGGCTTTGCCCCGGATCGTGAATCACTGCTGTATCTGCATGGCCGCTACCGGCGGGTGCATGTCGGCGACTGAAGCACCCGACGCGCACGAGACCGCCGCGCTGGCGCGGGGTGGGCGGACGAGTTTCCTTGGCTATCTGCTGCGCCTGCTGGCGCGGCTGCCGTTCCTGTTCATTGCCGGGCGGCTCTATGGCGCGACGGCGCTGGGCCGTTTCGCCTATGCGACGATGGTCGTCGAACTGGTCGCGATGCTGGCGACGTTGGGCCTCAAGCGCGGCCTGGCGGAAGATATGGCGCTGCGCAGCCTGACCGAAACGCCGGCCCAGCGCCGGGCCGCCGAGGCGCATGCACTGTATGACGGCCTGCTGGTGACGATGATCGCGGCCGTCATCGGATCGGCGGCGCTGGTGATGGTGCCGCAGATCGTCTTTCCAGCCTCGGCCGCCACCGGTCTGGATCGCTTTTTTCCGCTGATTATCCCGTGTATCGTGCTGTCGGACATCTGCCTGGCGGCGCTGGCGTTCCGCCATGATATCGCTGCCACTGTCCGCGCCCGGTCGCTGGTTGAACCCTGGGTGCTCAGCATTGCGGCGCTGGCGCTGGCGTTCACCATATTGAAGTCCGATGGCCTGATCATCGCCTACCTGCTGTCGATGGTCGCCGCCGCCTTGGCTTCGGCGGCGCCGGCGCTGCGGGCGTTCGGGCTGGTTGGCGGCTGGCGGCCCGATCCGGCGGCGCTGCTGCATCTGGTGCGCATCAATATCCCGCTGGCGGGGGCGGATATCGCCGAATGGGGCGCCCGCCGCCTCGATGTCTTCATCCTGGGTCGGTTCGCCAGTGCCGAAATCGTCGGCATCTATTATGTGGCGCAGCAGATCGCTTCCTTGCCGCAGCGGCTGAAATCCAGCTTCGATCCTATCCTCGCCCCTGTCCTCACCACCAATCTTGCCGCCGGTAATATCGGCCGGGTGGCGGCGCATTTGCGCCAGGTCAGCTTCTGGGTCGGCACCGCGCAACTCGGCGTGGTGCTGGCGCTGGGGATGACGGGCAAGGCCGGCATGGGCCTGTTCGGGCCGGTATTCGCCGGCGGTGCCGCCATCCTTGCCCTGCTGCTGGTCACCGAAGTGCTGGCGGCACAGGCGGCGGTGGCGGAGGCGGCGCTGATCTATGTGGCGCGTGGCCGCAATTTCGCCTGGTCGCTGGCCGGCATCCTGGTGCAGATTGGCGCGTCGCTGTGGCTGGTCCCGTTATACGGCGGGCGTGGGGCGGCGGGCGGGCTGGCGCTGTCGGCGCTGTTCCTGTCGGTGGCCAAATCGCGGCTGCTGGCGAAGGCGTTGGCGCAGCCGGTGTCGGGCTGGCGCTGGTCGATGCTTGGTGCCGGGCTGCCGGCCTTTGGCGTCGGCCTGCTGGTGATGCGCACCCCGGAACCGATTCAGCTGTCGATCGGGCTCGTGGCCATTCTCGGCAGTTTTGGCGGCATCATCTGGCGCTTCGGCTTTCGCGGTGCCGATCGGCTGTTGTTTGCCCGCCGCCTCACTGCCCAGGCCTTCGCGCCAGAACCTGAAGCCGCTATTGTGCCGCCACTTTCCATCGCCTCGCAAAGGACCTGATTCTCATGTTCACCCGCAATCTGCTCGATCAGCCCGCCTCGCGCCGCCGTGTGTTGCAGGGTGCCGCCGCCACTGCCGCGCTGTCGGGGGCCGGCCTTGCCGCCCCGGCGGCGGCCGCTGCCGATCCGCAGCTTGCCGCAGCGCTGACCACCATTGCCAATCAGATCCTGCAACGCAGTCCCGAACAGGCGACCCTGCTCGGCATGGACAAGGGCGCCAACGCCGGGCTGGCGTCCAGGCTCAGCGACGGTTCCTATGCCGGTGAAGCCGAGGACCGCCGCGTCTATGCCACCGCCAGCCGGCTGCTGGGCACCATCCCCCGTGCCGGGCTGACGGGGTCGGATATCAACAATTATGATTCAGTCACTTGGGCGCTGGGCATCGCCGCCGAGGGTGAAAAATTCGATTTCGGCTATAGCGGCACCAGTGGCGGCATTCCCTATGTCGTCAGCCAGCAGAACGGCACCTATCAACAGGCCGCTGAATTTCTTGATACCTATCACCGCGTTGAAGACGCCGCCGGGGCCGAGGCCTATCTCAGCCGGCTGGACCAGGTCGGCAAGCAGCTGGATGATGAAACCACCCGCATCATCGCAGACAGCGGCAAGGGCGTCATCCCGCCCGATTTCATCGTCGCCAACACGTTGGGCCAGCAGACCGAATTGCGCGGCGTCCCCGCCGCCCAATCGAAGTTCGTCACCTCGATCGCTACCCGCGCCAAGAAACTCGGCCTGCCCGATCCCACAGCCCGGGCACTGGCGATCGTCGAGGGCAAGATCTACCCGGCGCTCGACCACCAGATTAATGTGCTAAAGGCGCTGAAGACCAACAGCGATGCCGGCATGTGGAAGTTGCCGCAGGGTGAGGCCTATTATCAATATCTGCTGAAAAGCCAGACGACGACCAGCCTGTCGGCGGCCGAAATCCACAAGACTGGCTGGGAACAGAATCGCGCCATCGAGGCCGAAATGGACAAGATCCTGCAAGCCCAGGGCCTGACCCAGGGCAGCGTCGGTGCCCGCACCGCCGCGCTCAACGCCGACAAGCGCTTCCTGCAGCCCGACAGTGACGCCGGCCGCGCCGCCGTCATCGCCGCCTGCCAGGGTGTGCTCGATCGCATCCGCCCGCGGCTGGGGCGCATTTCAAAGCTTGGCCTCAGGGCCGATGTCCAGGTCAAGCGCGTCCCCGTCGATATCCAGGATGGCGCCGGCCTTGGTTACATGAACTTTGCCAGCACCGACGGCAAACGCCCCGCCATCTATTACATCAATCTGAAAAAGATGGACTATTGGCCCAGCTGGACGCTCGCCTCATTGACCGCGCATGAAGGGATCCCCGGTCATGCCTGGCAGGGCGCCTATCTCGCCGAACACCCCGATATCGTCTCGCCGATGGCGCAATTGATCGGCTTCAACGCCTTTGTCGAAGGCTGGGCGCTCTATGCCGAACAGCTGGTTGATGAGGACGGTTTCTACGCTGATGATCCGTTCGGCCGGCTGGGCTATCTCAACGCCCAGCGCTTCCGCGCTGTCCGTCTGATCGTCGATACCGGCCTCCATGCCATGCGCTGGACGCGGGAGAAGGCCATTGCCACCATGGTTGCCGAAACCGGGCGCTCCACGGGCAGCGTTACCAGCGAAATCGACCGCTATTGCGCCAGCCCCGGCCAGGCCTGTGGCTACAAGATCGGTCACAATGAAATCCTCAAGCAGCGCGCCCGCGCCAAGGCGCTGCTGGGGCCGAAATTCGATGTCCGCGATTATAATGACGCGCTGGTTGAAACCGGCGGCGTGCCGCTGTCGGCATTGCCGGGGGTCGTTGACCGGATGATCGCGAAGGTGAAGGCGGCGTAGGGGGCGAACGCTAGGCCGGCTGGTAAACCCCGCGTTCGAACGCCGCCAGCACGGCCAGCGCCCCCGGATCGGCAAAGGGCAGCAATTGCATCAGCAGGACGCCGGCAAGCCCGGTGCCCGGATCGATCCAGAAATAGGTGTTGGCGATGCCGGCCCAGGCGAGACTGCCCGCCGGCCGGCCGTCGGCGCTGGTCTGCGGGTTGATCAGGAAGCCCAGGCCCCAGCCGGGCGTCATTTCGGGAAACCAATCAACCGGCAGGCTGAGCGCCGGCATCGTGGTCGCCATCGCACCGGCGCGTAAACCGCCGATCTGGTTGCGCGTCATGTCGGCGATGCTGGCTTGTGACAAAATCACCGTGCCGTCCAGGCTGCCGCCGTTCAGGATCATCCGCAAAAAGCGCATGTAATCCGCCGCGGTGCCGCACAGGCCGGCACCGCCGGCGATGAATTCCGCCTCGGTACCACCGCCGATGTTCATGGGGAAGGGCGACAGGGCACCATCCTCGCCGCGCAGCATCAACGTCGCCAGCCGCGCCTTGTGCGCTGCGTCCAGCCCGAACATCGTATCAGCCATGCCGAGCGGCCCGGTGATATGGTCGGCAATATAGGCATCGAGCCGCTGGCCGCTTACCGCCTCAACCGCCAGCCCCACCCAATCGGTATTCACACCGTAAGCCCAATCCTCGCCGGGATCGAACAGCAATGGCGTCTTCAAACTGGCAAAGCTGCCCGGCGCCACCGGCGCCGGCCGCGCCCGGCCCTGAGCTTCATGGACGAAATCATAGCCCATGCCCGATGTGTGGGTCAGCAGGTGGCGCAGCGTGATCGGCCGCGCCGCGGGGCGCAACTGCACCGCGCCCTTGTCATCGAAACCGGTGATGACCTGCGGGTTGGCGAGATCGGGCAGCAGATCGCCGATCGGCGCATCGAGTGCCAGCCGACCCTGTTCGACCAGTTGCATCGCCGCCACCGACGTGATCGCCTTCGTCATCGAAGCGAGTTGGAACATCGTGTCCGCCGTCATCGCCGTGCCGTCGCCGCGTTGGCCGGTGACAATGGTTTCGCGCACGGCGGCGCGATCACCAATCATCGCGACGGCGCCGGGGATGCTGCCGGCTTCGACGGCGGCCGCGATGGTTTCGGTAAGGGTCATGTCTGCCTCCGGCGGGAAGGGGCGACGCCCCTGCGTCCCTTTTGTCGGGGGGCGCGGCGGCGCGATAGCCCTTATTTTGGGCAACGTGCCCCCCGTCTCCAATGCGCCGCGCAAGCGCGCTGCCGGGGGAGAGAGTCGAAGGAGCCGCAGTAAGGCTTTGAGCGCGGTCGCATCATCGGCTACAGCCTGCCGCATGGATGGCCTTACCGCGTTTGACATTGTTGTGCTGATCATCGTCGTGCTGGCGGCGCTGGGCGGGTTGGCGCGCGGCTTTGTCGGCGAAATCGTCTCGTTGCTCGCTTGGGTGGCGGGGATTGTCGCGGTGCGCCTCCTCTACACGCCGGGCAAGGTCATCGCCGCGCGCTTTACCGGCACCGAGGCGGGCGGGGCGATCCTGGCGCTGGTGGTGATCTTCCTGGTCGCTTTCATCCTGGTGCGGGTCATCGGTGGCCAGGTGAGCAGCGGCACCAAGGCCTCTTTGATCGGCCCCATCGATCGTTTGCTCGGGCTTGGCTTTGGCGCCGGCAAGGGTGTGCTCGGCGCGGCGTTGCTGTTCCTGCTGGTCACCATGGTGTTCGATACGATCGATCCGGGCAAGACTTCGCCGGAATGGCTGGCCAAGGCGCGCACGGCGCCGACGCTGGCGATGGTGTCCAAGACACTTGTCGATTTTGTCGAGGAACGCCGGCGGGTGGCGCCCGACACTGCCGATGCCAAGCCGGGCGAGACCCGCGCCCCCGATGCCGGCCATGGCGGTTATGCGCCGGCGGACCGCAGCGCGCTGGATAAATTGCTTGATCAGCAGGAGAAGGCGTCGCCCTCGACGCCGATCTGATGCCCGTTCGCTTGTACGATACACTGACCCGCGCCAAGCGCGAGGTGGCCCCCGATGCCTCCGGCCGCGTGTCGATGTATGTTTGCGGACCGACGGTTTATGGCCGCGCCCATATCGGCAATGCCCGGCCGGCGGTGGTGTTCGACACGCTGCGTCGCCTGCTGCGCCATGTGCATGGGGCAGAAAACGTCGTTTACGCTCGCAACATCACCGATATCGACGACAAGATCATGGCGAAGGCCGCCGATGAAGGCGAGCTGATCTCAGTGATTACCAAGCGGTACGAGGATTTCTACCTCGCTGACATGGGCGCACTGGGGGTGGAACGGCCCGATCTGGAGCCGCACGCGACGACCTTTGTGCCGCAGATGATTACGATGATCGGTACATTGATCGCCAAGGGCGCGGCCTATGAAGCGCAAGGCCATGTGCTGTTCGATGTGACGGCGGACCCCGGCTATGGCGCGCTGTCGAAGCGCAACCTCGACCAGATGATCGCCGGCGCGCGGGTGGAGGTTGCCCCCTACAAGAAGAACGCCGCCGATTTCGTGCTGTGGAAGCCGAGTGCCGATGACCAGGTGGGCTGGCAATCGCCCTGGGGCCGTGGCCGGCCCGGCTGGCACATCGAATGCTCGGCAATGATCGAAGCGGAGCTTGGCCCGACGATCAGCATTCACGGCGGCGGGCTCGACCTGATTTTCCCGCATCACGAGAATGAACTGGCGCAAAGCCGCTGCGCCCATGAAGGCGCGCCGCTGGCCGATATCTGGATGCACAATGGCTTCCTCAACATGGGCGGCAGCGACAAGATGTCGAAGTCGCTTGGGAATGTCGTGGGGGT
>JANYCM010000208.1 GCA_025360285.1 Sphingomonadales bacterium | reverse complement strand
CACCCGGCGTGGGCAGCGGCGTTTGCCGCGCTGAAGCCATACGTTGTATCGCTGCTACAGTCTGCAAAGTCAAGTTGTTGCGAGACCGGGCAATAATCCATCGCAAATGCCTGTGGCGCTGGCAGGCAGTTTCGTCCCATAACCGCAGCCGCTATCATGAGGTGCGCTGACATCCGGGCGCAGGGGGAGCGAGTTTTTTGCAATCAGCGGGGGCTGCCATGTCGAAGCCGCGATGGGGCCACGGAGCGACGGCTGCCGACCGGCTGACGGCGGCGGCTGAAATTGCCCTGGCGGCGGGTCTGGGCCTCGCGCTGGTGCGGTTCGGCTATGCCGTCATCACGCCGGCCGGGCCTTTGGGTGCCTGGACCGCCGGCCCATCGGCAGCGCATGCCACGGCAGACCCCGCCATATTCGGTGCGTTTGACCCGTTTTTTCGCCAGCAGCGCAGCGGCGCAGCGGCGGTTTCCGATCTCAACCTTGTCCTGCTCGGCACGCGGGTCGATATGATTTCGGGGCGGGGATCGGCGATCATTGCGACACCGGATGGCCAGCAGGCGAGTTTTCTGGTGGGGGAAGATGTGCTGCCCGGCGTCCGCCTTGATGCTGTCGGCTTTGATGCCATCACCCTGCTGCGCGGCGGCAGACGCGAACAGATTTTCCTCGATCAATCGACAGGCCTTGCGCCGGTCACCCAGACACCCACCGCGCTGCCCGCCCGCCTGGCCGCCGACATCCTGCTAACGCCGCGGCTGCGCGGCACCGCCATCACCGGCTATACCCTGACGCCCAAAGGCTCGGGTGCGGCCTTTGCCGCCGCCGGGCTGGTGGCGGGCGACATTGTGACCAGCGTCGATGGCGCCCCGATCGACAGCGTCCGCGACCCGGCCAGCCTGGTGCAACGGCTCGATGCCGGCGGTGTCAGCATCGGCATCGAACGCGGCGGCCGGCCGCTGACGCTCAAAATCAACGGCGCACCGCGATGACGCGGCTGCAACCTGTCCTGATCGCCGGCGTGGCCCTGATGCTCGCCGGCACTGCCATAGCCCAGCAGACAGTCAATCTGCGCGATGCCGATGTCCGCGCCTATATCCAGGATGTAGCGCGCGCGACGGGGCGCAGTTTTGTCATTGATCCGCGCGTCCAGGGCAAGATTTCGGTGGTCAGCGAACGCCCGCTCGGCCGCGACGCCTATTTCGAGCTGTTCCTGTCGGCCTTGCGCGCCAACGGCCTGATCGTCGTGCCCGCCGCCGGCGGCGCCTTTCGCGTTCAACCCGCCGATGGCGCCGCCAGCCAGCCCGCCGCAACCACCGGCCGCAACCGCTTCGTCACCCAGGTTTTCCGGCTGGACAGCATCGATGCCGCCGCCGCCATCGAAAGCCTGCGGCCGCTGGTCAGCCGCGAAGGCCAGGTCACCGCCAACCGCAGCGCCAATGCCGTGATTGTCGCCGATTATGCCGATAACATGCAGCGGATCGCCGCTCTGGTGCGCCAGATCGACCGCGATCGCCAGACCATTCGCGTCATCACCCTGAAAAACGCCGGCGCCCGCGAAATCGCCGCGTCGCTCAACCAATTGGGATCCGCCGGCGGCACTACGGGCCAAGCGGGCGGCAGCCCGCCGCCGTCGATCGTCGCCATCGACAGTTCGAACGCGCTGGTATTGCGCGGTGACACAGCGGCAGTGCAGCGCCTCGCCGATACCATCACCGATCTTGATCGCCGCGCCGCCGCCGGCGCCGATGTGCGGGTCATCTTCCTCGCCCATGCCGATGCCGAAAAACTGCTGCCGGTGCTGCAACAGCTGGTTGGCCAGGCGGCAACGGCAGGTTCGGGCAGCAGCGGTCTCGCAGCGGCGGCGAGCAGCCCCGGCAGCAGCCCCTTCTCCGCCGCCAGCCCCGCCACCACAGGCATCGGCAGCCCGGCCACCGCCGCCACCATCGGCCGCGGTCAGGCCGTTATCGCCCGCTATGAAGGCGCCAATGCCATCATCATTTCGGCCCCCGCCGATGTGCAGCGCCAATTGGGCGCGGTGATCGGCCAGCTCGATACGCGGCGCGAACAAGTGCTCGTCGAAGCCATCATCGTCGAAATTTCCGATGCCGCCGCACAGCGGCTGGGGGTGCAATTCCTGCTGTCGGGCACGCAAGGCTCGAACATCCCGTTTTCGGTGACCAATTATTCCAACGCCGCGCCCAATTTGCTGACCGTGGCGGGCGCCGTCGCCGGGCAGACGCAATTGGGGTCAACTTCGACCACCACGTCCACCCTCACGGATTCGGCGGTTTCCAGCCTGCTCGCTGCCACCGGCGGCACCTTCGGCTTTGGCGGCAAGCTGGGCAGCAACGCGATATTCGGCTTTGTTCTCAATGCCGTCAAATCCGATACTGCCTCCAACATATTGTCGACGCCATCGATCATGACGCTGGACAATCAACAGGCCAAAATCCTCGTCGGCCAGGAAATCCCGATCACTACCGGCGAAGCGCTGTCGCAGACTTTCAACAACACCTTCCGCACCGTCCAGCGCCAGAATGTCGGCATCCAGCTGGAGGTGAAGCCGCAGATTAACGCCGGCGGGACCATAAAGCTGGCGCTGCACCAGGAAGTCAGCTCGATCGCCGGGCCGGTATCGTCAACCTCCAGCGAGCTGATCCTCAACAAGCGCGAGATCACCACGACAGTGACGGTCGATGATGGCCAGATCATCGCGCTGGGCGGCCTGATTGACGATAATGAACGGCGCACACTCGAAAAGGTCCCGCTGCTCGGCGATATCCCGCTGCTCGGGCAATTGTTCCGGTCGAAATCGCGCAGCCGCACCAAAACCAATCTGATGGTCTTCATCCGGCCAACGATCATCCATGATGCCGGCGATGCCCAGCAATTGGCAGCCGAACGCTATGATTATATCCGTGACAGCGAAATCGGTGCCGATGGCAAGGGCGGCGGCGCGCTGGATGCGCTGGTCCGCGATTATCTGCGCACCGTGCCGCCGGTCCGGCCGGACGCCGCCGCGCCGCCGCTATCGCCCCCACCAAAGCCATGACGATAAAACCGTGACGAGTCTGGCCGACACCCTGCCCGTCCTGCCCTATGGCTTTGCCAAGCGCTTCGGGGTGGTTGTCACCGGCGCCGGCGCCGAAGCCCTGCACATCGGGCTGCGCCGCGGCGATGATCGCCGCGTGCTGGCCGAGGTGCGGCGCCTCGCCGGGCGGCCGCTGATGGTCACCGATGTCGATGCCGCGCAGTTCGACCGGCTGTTGTCGGAGCATTATGCCCTGGGTGGTTTCACCGCGGCGGCAGCCATGCAGGGCGGCGATGAACTCGGCCTGCTGGTCGATGGCATCCCGACGGCGGCGGATCTGCTCGACACCCAGGATGAAGCGCCCATAATCCGGCTGATCAACGGGCTGATCGCCGAGGCGGCGCGGCAGGGCGTATCGGATATTCATATCGAACCCTATGAAGCGGCGCTGATCGTGCGGATGCGCGTCGATGGCCAATTGGCCGAACGCCACCGCCTGCCCGCTGCGGTCGCCGCCATGGTGGTCAGCCGCATCAAGGTGATGGCGCGGCTCGATATTGCCGAACGCCGCCTGCCCCAGGATGGCCGCATCGGGCTCACATTGGGCGGCAAGAGCCTTGATGTGCGCGTATCGACCCTGCCCTCGCGCGCCGGTGAACGCGTCGTGCTGCGCCTGCTCGACAAGGACAAGGCGGGCATCGACCCCGATGCGCTGGGCATGCCGGCGCCGATCGACCGGTTGTTCCGCGCGGCGCTGGCCGAACCCAATGGCATCATCCTCGTCACCGGGCCGACAGGATCGGGCAAGACGACGACGCTCTATGCCGCGCTGCGCCTGCTGAACGATGGCAGCCGCAATATCCTGACGGTGGAGGACCCGGTCGAATATGCCGTGGACGGGGTTGGCCAGATGCAGGTCAATCCCAAGGTCGGTTTGAGCTTTGCCACCGGGCTGCGCGCCATATTGCGGCAGGACCCTGATACCGTCATGGTCGGCGAAATCCGCGATGGCGAAACCGCCGAAATCGCCATCCAGGCGGCGCTGACCGGGCATCTGGTGCTTTCCTCCGTCCACACCAATGATGCGCCCGGCGCCATCACCCGGCTGCGCGACATGGGAATCGAGCCGTTCCTGCTCGCCTCCACCCTGCGGCTGGTCATCGCGCAGCGGCTGGTACGCCGGCTGTGCCCCGAGTGCAGCGTGCCGGCCCCGGCCGACGCCGCCGTTGCCGCGCTGATCGGCGTCCCCGAAAACAGCCCGATCCGCACCGCCGGTGGCTGCCCCGCCTGTGGCCATACCGGCTTCAAGGGCCGTATCGGCGTCTTCGAGGCGGTGCGCGTCAACGATGACATCCGCCGCCTCATCCTCGCCGGCGGTGACGAGGCCGCCATCGCGGCGCGCGCCTTCACCGCCACCAGCCTGGCGCTGGCCGACGCAGCGCGGGCGCTGGTTCTCGCCGGCGCGACGCTGCCCGAGGAGGCGGTGCGCGTCATGCGCAGCGGCGGCGATGCCTGACTATCGCTACGGCGCCCTTGATACCGCCGGCCGTGAACGCCGCGGCCGGATCAGCGCCGCCAGCCCGGCCGCCGCGCGGGCGCAACTGCTCGAACGCCAGCTTTTCGCCTTGCGGGTCGATCCCGATGACGGCGGCACGGTCGCCGCCGGACAATATCGCGCCAAAAAGCTCGGCGTCCGGCAATTGACGCTGTTCACCCGGCAGCTCGCCACCCTCATCCAGGTGGCGCCGCTGGCGGAAACCCTGCACACGATTGTGCAGCAAAGCGAAAGCCCCGGCGTGCGGGCCATCCTTGGCCGCGTCCACACGGGCGTCATCGAAGGTCGCCGCCTGTCCGACGCCATGGCGCTGGCACCCGACAGCTTTCCGCCGCTCTACCGCGCCGTGGTGGCGGCGGGCGAAAGCGCCGGCGCGCTGCCCGACATCCTTGAAAGTCTTGCCGATCTTCAGGAACGCCAGGCCCTGGTGCGCGGCAAGGTCATCGCCGCCATCGCCTATCCGCTGGCGCTGGCGATCATTGCCAGCCTGGTCGTCACCGCGCTGATGATCTTTGTCGTGCCGCGCGTCGTCGAACAGTTTGAAAACATCGGCCAGCAATTGCCGCTGCTCACCCGCCTCGTCATCGCCGTGTCAGGCTTTCTCGCCGGCTGGTGGTGGGCGCTGTTGCTGGTCATCACGGCCGCCGCGCTGCTGTTCGCCCGCGCCCTGAAAGACCCGGATTTTCGCCTGCGTTTCGATACTATGCTGCTGCGGCTGCCGCTGCTCGGCCGGCTGCTGCGTGATCTCCACGCTGCCCGGCTGGCGCGCACCCTGGCCACCATGGTTGCCAGCCGGCTGCCGATCATCGAAGGCCTGGCGCTCACCGCCCCCACCATCACCAACCATGCCCTGCGGCGCGCCACCGAGGACATTGTCGTCAGCATCCGCGAAGGCGGCAGCCTGTCGGCGGCCTTGCGGCGCAGCGGGGTGTTTCCGCCTTTGCTCGTCTATATGGCGGCGGGCGGCGAAAGCAGCGGCCGACTCGATCACATGCTCGAACGCGCCGCCGATTACCTCGAACGCGAATTCGATGCGTTCACCGCCACGGCGCTGTCCCTGCTGGAACCCGGCGTCATCATCATCATGGGCGGCGTGGTGGCCGCCATCATCCTGTCAATCCTGCTGCCGATCCTGCAACTCGACAGTTTTGCCGCACAATGAGGACCAGGGCCATGCCGGATGATGATGAAAGCGGCTTCACGCTTGTCGAACTGATGGTGGTCATCGTCATCATCGGGCTGCTGGCGACCATCGTCATCGTCAATGTGCTGCCGGTGCGCGACAAGGCGATGACCGAAAAGGCCCGCGCCGATATCGCGCTGATCGAACAGGGGCTGGAGCTTTACCGGCTCGACAACAACAATTACCCCGCAGGCGATCAGGGCCTGCGCGCCCTGCTGCCGGCCACCGCCGATGCCAACCACCGCGCCTATCTCAAGCGCCTGCCCGATGATCCCTGGGGCAACCCCTATCTTTACGCCATGCCCGGCCAGCATGGCGCCTTTGACGTGTGGACGCAGGGGGCCGACGGCGCGCCGGGCGGCGAGGGCAGCAATGCCGATATCGGCAATTGGCACTGACCATGCCCCCCAAGGCCACCACCAGCGATGCCGGCTTCACGCTGGTCGAGCTGATGGTCGTCATCGCCCTCATTGGCCTGATTTCGGCGGCTGTCATGCTGGCGATGCCCGATCCGCAGCGCCGGCTGCGCGGCGATGCCCAGGGCCTCGCCGCCCGGCTGGTGGCGGCGCGTGACCGCGCCATCATCGGCGGCCATGATGTTGCCGTGCGCATCGATAATGCCGGCTATGGCTTTGCCGAGCGCCGCGCCGCCGGCTGGCAGCCGCTGACGGACGCCGGGTTTGCCGATCATGGCTGGCCCAGCGGCACCGACGTCGCCACCGCCATCGAAGGCGACACGCTGGTCTTTGACAGCAGCGGCAGCGCCGCGCCCGGCACGCTGCGCCTGCGCCGCGATGGCGGCGAAGCCCGCATCGCCATCGATGCGGCCGGTGCCGTGCATTTCAATGCACAATGACTCGCACATCGTGCCGCCCGACGCCGGCTTCACCCTGGTTGAAGTGCTGGTGGCGCTGGCAATCTTCAGCCTGGCGGCGCTCGCCCTGCTGCGCCTGCAAGGCGCGGCCATCACCGCGACGGCGCGGCTGGATGACCATGGCCTCGCCGCCATCACAGCCGAAAATCTCGGGCTCGACGCCCTGCTCGCCGCCGCGCCGCCGGCCTTTGGCAACAGCGAGGGCGACACCAGCAACGCCGGCCGCCGCTGGCACTGGCGCCAGACGGTGACGCGCACGCCCGATGTGCGGCTGCAACGCATCGACATCGGCGTTGCCGGCATCGAAGGTGGCGGCACGGCGTCGATCACGCTGATCCGGCGGTTGCCGTGACCCGCTCGCGCGCCGCCATGGGCTTCACCCTCGCCGAACTGCTGGTTGCGCTGTTCATCTTCGGCCTGTTGTCGGCGGCTGGCGTTGCGCTGCTGTCCTTCGCCGTTGACAGCCGCGGCCGCACCGATGCCCGGCTCGATCGCGCCGCCGGGCTGGGGCGGCTGCGCGCGCTGCTGGTCGCCGATCTCGCCCAGGCGGCGCCGCGGCTGTGGCGTGACGAGACCGGCGCCCGCCACCCGGCCTTTGCCGCCGATGCTATCAGCCTTGGGCTAGTGCGACGCGGCTGGTCGAATCCCGCCGGCGCGGCACGATCATCCTTGCAGCGCGTCGAATATCGGCTGATCGGCCAGCGGCTGGAACGCCGCATCTGGCCACTGGTCGATGGTGCGGCGCCCGCAACGCCGGCGGTGCTGCTCGCCGACGTCACTGCCCTGCGGCTGCGCTTTCGCGTCGCCGGTGAATGGCGCGACCGCTGGGATGCCGTCGCCGCCGATGCGTTGCCGCAAGCCGTGGAAATCACGCTTTCGACGCCGCAATTGCCGGACCTGCGCCAGGTCTTCCTCGTCGGGCCCGGCGCGCGGGCATGATGACCGGCCGCGACACCGGCGCCGCGCTGCTCAGCGTGCTGATCCTCGTCGGCATCATGGCGGTGCTGGCCATCAGCCTGTTCGATCGGTTGCGCCTCGCCACCGGCCTGGCCGTCAATGCCGGCGGCCGTGCCCAGGCGAGGGCGGCCGCACTGGCTGCCGAGGCGCTGGCCACCACGCGCATCGATGATCTGCGCGCCGCCTCGCCGGGCCGCACCACGCTGGCCGGCGGCTGGCAGGATCGCCTCATCACCCTGCCGCTGCCCGCCGGCACGGCCACCGCCCGGCTAGGCGATGGCGGCAATTGCTTCAACCTCAACAGCCTGGTCAGCGGCTCGTCCCCCGATGCGCTGGCCTCGCGGCCGATCGCCATTGCGCAGTTCGCGGCCTTGTTGCAGGCGCTTGACGTGCCCGAAGCCGATGCCCGCCACATCGCCGCCGCCGCCGCCGACTGGATAGACAGCGACGATGTCGCCAACCCCTTTGGCGCCGAAGACGCCGCCTATGCCGGCGCGCCGCAGCCCTACCGCACCGCCGGCACACTGATGGCCGACGCCAGCGAATTGCGCCCCGTCGCCGGCATGACAGCGGCGCTTTACGCCCGCATCCGGCCCTGGGTCTGCGCCTTGCCGGTCACCCAGATGTCGCCGGTCAACATCAACACCATCACGGCTGCCCAGGCGCCGCTGCTGGCGCTGTTGATGACCGGCACATATTCACCGGACCGCGCCCGCCGCATCATCGCCGAGCGCCCCGTTGCCGGCTGGGAAAGCCCGGCGGCCTTCTGGAACACGCCGTCATTGCTTGATGCCCGGCCGCCGGGCGAGGTGCGCGCCCTGCCCCAGGTCCGCACCCGCTGGTTCCGGCTCGACCTCGGCATCACCAGCGGCACAGCGGACCTCACTGAAACCGCACTGATCGACGGCGACATAACGCCCGCCCGCCTCGTCGCACGGCGCTGGGGCGCGGCGGAATGAGGCGCTTCATCATCCTACTGCCCGCCGATCCGGCGGCGGCCTTTGCCTGGGAAAGCGCCGGGCCGCAGCCCCTGTCCGGGCCCGATCTCTACAGCCGGCCACCTGCCGAGCCGGGCGATGAATGGCTGGCGCTGGTGCCCGGCGACGCCGCGGCGCTGCATGATACCGAGCTGCCGGCGCTCGCCCCGGCGCAGGCGGCGGCGGCGGCGCGGCTGCTCGCCGCCGAGGTCAGCGCAGCGCCCCTGGACACCGTGCATGTCGCACTGGGGCCGCCCGGCGACGCCGGCCGCTGGCTGGCGCTCGTCGATCGCCGCACCATGGCCGCCTGGCTGGCACGGCTCACCGCCGCCGGTATCGATCCGATGGCGCTGGTGCCGGCGCCCGTGCTGTTGCCGGCACCCGACGCTGACACAGTGATAGTGCTCGCCGATGACCGGCGCTGGCCGGGGCAATGGCTCGTCAAGGGCCCGGGCCTGGCCTTTGCCGCCGAGGCCGACCTGGCGACGCTGATCATTGGCGACCGGCCGCGCAGCCTGCTGACCAGTGCGGCCTTTGATGCGGCGCTGGCGCAGGCCGCGCCGCTTTTGTTCGACCTGCGCCAGGGTGAATTTGCCCCAGCGAGCGCCTGGCGGCCCGATGCCCGGCGGGTGCGGCGGCTGGCGCTGCTGGGCGCTGTGCTGTTCGCCGCGCTGATCGCCACCGACATCGCCGATCTGGTGCAGTTGCACCGCGCCGGCGACCGGGCAACCGCCGCTGCGGCCAACAGGGCGCGCCGGGTCCTGCCGCCGGCAACCATCATCGATAACCCCGAAGCCCAGGTCGCGGCACGGCTGGCGCAATTAGGCGGCGGGCGCGGCGGTTTCACGGCGCTGACCGGGCCGTTGCTGGCAGCCCTGCGCAATCATCCGGCAGCAGCGCTACAAAGCCTGGACTATGACGCCGGCCGCGGCCTGACCGCCAGCCTGTCGGCCCCGGCCCGCGCCGATCGCGACGCCCTGGTCGCCGCGCTGCGCGGCGCCGGCCTCGATGCCCGCCGGACAGCCGGGCCGGGCGACGAGGCGCTGTTCGATCTGTCCATCCGGCCGGCGGTGGCACCATGATGCTGATCCGGCCCTGGTGGGATGACCGCACGCGGCGCGAGCAGATCCTGCTGACGATCATGCTCGTCCTGCTGGCGGTGACCCTGTTGTGGCTGGCGCTGCTGCGGCCGCTGGCGCTGGCCCGCAGCGCCGCCGCTGACCGGCTGGGTGCAGCGTTGGCCGCCGAGGCGCGCATCACGGCAATGGCCGGCAGCCTCCAGGCGATCGAACGCCGCAGGGCGCCGGCAACCACCCCGTTGCTCGACCAGATCAGCCAGAGCGCCAGCGCCGCCGGGCTGACCATCGAACGCCTCGAATCGCCCGGCGATGGCGCGGTCGCGGTACGGATCACGGCAATCCGCGCCGAACCGCTGCTGCGCTGGCTGGCAGCGCTGGAGCAGCAGGATTCGATCCTCGTCGAACGCGGCACCATCCGGCGCAACGGCGACGCCACAGTGATGGTGCAACTGACCCTGCGGCAGGCGGCGCGATGACACGGCTGGGTCTTGCGGCGCTGGCGGTGGCGGCACTGGTCGGCGCTATGGCCCTTTTGCCGCTGCGGCTGCTACTCGCCATGGCCGACACGGGGGTGACAGCGCGGCAGGTCAGCGGCAGCGTCTGGCACGGCCATCTGGCGGCGGCGGCCTGGCATGGCGCGCCGATCGGCGATGTCGATGCCGGGTTGCAACCCCTGGCGCTGCTCGGCGGGCATTGGCGCTGGCGCATAGCCAGCCCGCTGCTGACCGGGCTGGTCGAACCGGGGCCGGGCACAAGGCGCATCACCGGCATGACCGGGGAAATCGCGACGCGCGGCCTGCTGGCCTTGCCGATCGACCGCATCGCGCTGGAAAACGTATCAATCGGCTTTGCCGGCGGCCGCTGCGTGGTGGCCGGCGGCACGGTGCGGCTGGGGCTGGAGCTGGAGCTGGGGCTGGGCGGGGCGCAGACAGGCAGTTTGCAGGGCAATCCCACCTGCGCCGGCGGCCGACTGCAACTGCCGCTGCGCAGCGCCGACGCCAGCATGGGCCTGCACCTCAGCGTGGCCGGCGATGGCCGCTATCAGGCCCGGCTGTTTATCGCCGCCCGCGATGCCGCCCTGCGGCCGGGCCTGCTCGCGGCGGGGTTTCAGGACACGCCGCAAGGGCTGGTCCGTCATCTGGAAGGGCAGTTGTGAGGCGCTGGCTGGCCCTGCTGGCGGCGCTGCTGGTCGCCGCCACGCCGGTCGAATCACCGCTGCCCCTCGCCGAACTGCCGCCGCAGGTTTTGGCGCGCGGCCAGTGCGCGCTGTTCCTGTGGGAACGCACCACCCGGCGCCGGATCGCCATGGCGACCCTGGCCCCGGCTACCCTGCGCATTGCCCAGCCCGGCGCCCAGCCCGGCGCCCAACCCGGCCCCCGGCCAACGCTGACCAGCCTGCCCCAGGCCAGCGCCCATGGTGCCGCGGTAATGGGCTTTGCCCCGCGCGCGCGCTTCGGCGATGCCAGCCTGACGATCGCCCATGACCTTGATATCGCCGCCCCCGAAGGCGATCACGCCATCATCCGCACCGGCACGCTGACACTGACCGGCGCCGATGGCAGCGCAATCATCGTCGCCGTAGCCGGCCTGATCGGCTGCACCTGATACCAAATTCAGTTTGAACGGGTAAAAGGGCCTCCGGCGGGGGGGGGGGGGGGGG
>JANYCM010000157.1 GCA_025360285.1 Sphingomonadales bacterium | reverse complement strand
CGCCAGATAGAAAAGCGCGAAACAGGCGATCACCGCCAGGGTGCCGCATAGTGTCTCCCGCCAATGGCCGCGCAGCAATTCGGCCACCGGCACGGCGGGCGGCGGGCCATGCGCCGCCATGGCGGCAAAGGCCGGGGTTTCTGTCAATTTCAGCCGCACCCACAGGCCGACGCCGACCAGCAGCGCACTGGCCAGAAACGGCAACCGCCAGCCCCAATCGTGAAAATCGCCATCCGACAGCCATAGCCCGAGCAGCAGGAACAGCCCATTGGCGGCGATGAAGCCCACCGGCGCGCCGAGTTGCGGAAACATGCCATAGCGGCCGCGCCAGCCCGGCGGGGCGTTTTCCACCGCCAGCAAGGCCGCGCCGCCCCATTCGCCGCCCAGCCCGAAACCCTGGCCGAAGCGCAGGGTACACAGCAGCACCGGCGCCAGCCAGCCGGCGGTCGCATAGGTCGGCAGAAAGGCGATCGCCAGCGTCGATCCGCCCATCACCAACAGGCTGGCGACCAGCGTCGATTTGCGGCCGATGCGGTCCCCGAAATGGCCAAAGACCAAGGCGCCGATCGGCCGGGCGACAAAGGCCACGGCAAAGCTGGCATAGGCCGCCAGCAACTGCGCACCCGGCGTATCCGACGGGAAGAACAGCGGCCCGAAAACCAGTGAGGCCGCCGTCGCATAGATGTAGAAATCATAGAATTCGACCGCCGTGCCCACCAGGCTGGCGCCCAGGATACGGCGCGGCGATGGTGCGGTGGCGGCGATGGTCCCCATGGCGGCGGGTTGCGGTGCTGCGCCCGCGCCGTCAAGCCCCGCTATTATTTGCCCGCTGTTATTTGACCGCCAGTTCCATCTCGATGCTGTCGCCCTTGGCCTTGACGCCGCTGGCGGTGGAAACGAACACCCGCGTCGGCGCGATGCTGCCTTCGGCGAGCAGCGCCTCCTTCACCGCCGCCGCCCGCGCCTGGCCCAGCGCCGCCAGATCATTATCGCTCGGGGTAAATTTGGCGCGGAGTTCCTGCTCCAGCCACTGGATCTGGCTGTCGGCGGCCGCGGCCTTGGCGGCACCGCCGGCGAACAGCCCGGCCTTTTCGACAGCGCCCTTCGGGAAATCCGGTCCCTTGCCGGTTTTTGCCTTATAGACCGCCGCCAGTCCGGCCAGCCGGTCGCCCGGTGCCAGCGCGGCATAGTCGGTGGCGCCTCTGGCCTTGGGGCTGGCCAGCACCGCCGCCTGCAAGCGCGCCGTCGTCATCGCCTCCGCGTCTTCGCGGATGCCGCTGCCGGCGGGAATATCGAGATTGACCTCCGGCCGTTCGCCCAGCCCCTTGGCCAGCGCCGCCAGCGCCTCGCCCGCATCGGGCGGCAGCACTGCCGATCCCGGCGCGAAATCGACAATCTGCGGATGCGCGCCGCCACCGAACAGCGACCCGATCAGCGCAAAGGGCGCCGTGATGATCTTGGTCAGCACATTGCCGACAACTTGCCAGATCACCGGCCAGATGCGGAATTTGGGGTCATCGAGCGTGCCGCCCACCGGCAGGTCCAGATCGATGACACCATTTCTGTCCTTCAGCAGTGACGTCGCCAGCCGCACCGGCAGCGAGACCTTTTCCTTGCTGTCGGTCGCTTCCCCCCAGGTCAGCTGGTCGAGCACCAGCTTGTGATCGGCATCAAGCTTGCGATCGACGATGCGGTAATGGATCACCGTCGAAAGCTTGCCCTTGGCGATGGCATAGCCGGCAAAGCGCCCCGAATAAGGGTTGAACACCGGCAGGTCGATATTGCTGAAACTCGCGGTCAGATCGGTGTTGGCGTCATAGGCAAAGGGGTTGGCGCGGCCGGAAATCACCACCGGCGCAAAGCGATCGATGACATAGCCTTTCAGCGCGAAATTCGCCTGGGTGCCCGGGCGGGTTGAAAGGCCGGTCACCGTGCCGCTGAAGCCGTCGATGCGCGCCGAAAAATTCGGGTCGATCGACTGGTCCGAAAAATCGATGCTGCTGCCGGCGAAGCGCACTTCGCCGATAGT
This sequence comes from Sphingomonadales bacterium, assembly GCA_025360285.1. GTDB lineage: Bacteria > Pseudomonadota > Alphaproteobacteria > Sphingomonadales > Sphingomonadaceae > Sandarakinorhabdus. The sequence goes on along the minus strand of JANYCM010000157.1, from coordinate 19,548 downwards.
AACGGGGATCACCGCCGCCACCGCCGATCCGGCCGACGATATCGGCGCTGCCACTGTCAATTTGCCGGGAGTCGCCAGCGGGGCCGCATCGGGCGCGGTGCCGGCCACATTGGCCAGGTTGAGCGTGCGTTCGCGGGTGATGACGACATGCGACACCGCCCGGTCAAAACTGATCCGCGCAATCGCCAGCCGGGCCGGCGCCGGTTGATAGCGAATGCCGGTTATGGCCAATTGCCGCCAGGCGAGAAGGTCCCCGCCGCTGCGTTCACCCAGATTAAGCCCCGCGACGCCCGCATCCCCGGCAAAGCCCGCTTGCGGGCCATGCTTGCCACTGGCCAAAGTCAGGCGGCCCCTGAGGTCCAGGCTGCCGGCGCGCACGGCCACCGGCAAGGCCGGCCCCAGCGCCGCCAGGTCGGCGAGCGGCAGCTTCGCCAGGTCAATCGCCAGATCGGCGGTCATTGCCGCCGGCGACACGCTGCCTTTGGCCGCCAGCCGGCCCTTGCCGTTGATTGCCGCCGTCATGTCGATCGTCACCGGCGCCGCCAGGGCGCTGGTCAGCGGGCCGAGGGTGAGCGCGGCGGGTGCCAGATCGAGCCGCGCCGTGCCGCTGCTGCCAGTGATCCGCGCGGCGGCATCCTCGACGCGCAGGCCGGCAAGCGCGACCTGCCACGCCGGGCCGCTGCGCACCACCGGTTTGGGCATCAGCAGTGGATACAGGCCCGGAATAACGGGCTGGTTATTGGCATCAAGCGCGGCCGCCAGCCGCAGGCCCCGAAGCGTCACCACCCCCACTGCCGCCGTCTGGCCCGCCGGGCGAAGCTGGCTCGGTTCGATGCTGAACCCCGCGAGGCCGATGGTGCCCGCCCCCGTCCCGCGCCCGGTGACCTGGATATCGCGCACCGCCACGGCACCCACATCGGCAACCCCCGACTTCACCGCGTAGCGAGTCGCCGCCAAAGTGACCCCGGCCACCGAGGCCCTTTCGCCGCCGGGCCGCACCACGCTGATCCCGTCAATCGCCATATCGCCCAGCGCCAGCACATCGCCGGCGAGCGACAGCCTGGTGGGCGCCAGCCGCACCGCCTTGATGGCGATATGGTCCCCGCTGCGTGCGGTGGCGGCAACATCAGCGACCGCAAGGCTGGTCAGATCGGCATCGAATTGCGTCGCCGCCGGCGCGCCCCTGGCCGCCGCCGGCGGTGTGGCAAAGCGATAGCCGCCGGCCAGATCGAGTGTGCCGCCGCTCGCCACAACCGGCAGCAGATCGCCGGCAAAGCGGCTGATCGTGGCAAGGCGCAGCGCGGTGATACTGAAGCGGCCCGACGAAGTCAGGAACGGTGCCATCGCCAGCGTGCCGGACCAGGCGATGCCTTCGCCATCGTCACTGCGCGCCGCAAGGGTAAAGCCGCCGCCGGCTGTCGCTGTCGTGGCGAAATTCTTCAGCTCGAAACTGACCGGCGCCAATGTCTTGCGCTGTGGCGCGGGCCGGCGGGCGTCGGTGAAATGCACCTTGCCACCGGTCACCGTCAGATCGCCGATCCGGACCGCTGGCGTCGGCGTGCCATCATCGGGCGGCAGCAGTTCGACCAGATTCAGCGAGCCATCCGGGCGCAGCACCGCGTCCAGCATCGGATCTGCCACCGTCACCGCATCAAGCTGCGGTGACAGTGTCCATAGCGAGGCAATGCTGGCATCGATGTGCAGCGATTTGATCGCCACCAGCGGCTGCGCCGGCGCAGCGCTGTCGGCAAGCGCGATATCATCAATCGTCAATGCCAGTGCCCAGGGATCAAAGCGAATTGCCCCCAGCGCCAGCATTTTGTGCTTCAGCTTGGTTGCCACCCAGCCCTGGGCCTGTGACCGCACCAGCCCTGGCACCAGCGTATAGCCGGCGATGATGGCGACGCCGAACAGCAGCACCACCAGCAGGGGAACCCAAAGCCATGGCCGCCGCAACGCCGTCATCCTGTCCCCCGACCCGATCAGTGTATCGTGCCGTGACGGGGCGAAGCTTTCAACCCCGCAGCACAGCCCTGGCCGGCGGCGCCGCCGCGACAGGAAAGCGTAACAGCCGCTCCCCCTCCCGCACCACCGCCGTCGCCGGGCCGGCGAGCGCCGCCAGCAACGCCGGATCAGCAATATCGAGCCCGCCGGTAAAGGCGCCGTACGCCGGCAGGATCAGCTTGGTGTCCGACAAGGCAAAACAGCGCCGGGTAATGGTCTGCCGGCGAATGCGCACATTTACCTTGGGGTGAAAATGCCCCGAAATCTCCGGCGCCGGGTCGCCCGGCACCGCTTCATGCCGCAACCACAAGGGCCCGATCCGCGCCTCGGCCATCACCCGGCCGCCCAGCGCGGCGGCGGCACTTTCATCATGATTGCCGGTGATCCACAGCCAATCCAGGCCGCGCGTCAGCATGTGCAGCGCAGCGCGCGGCCCCGGCAGCAGCCGATCAGGGCCGCCTTCGTCATGGAAACTGTCGCCCAGGCAGAAGATCCGTGTGGCACCGCTCGCCTCGACGGCGGCGATCAGCCGCGCCAGCGTGGCTTCACTGTCATGCGGCGGCAGCAACCAGCCGGCACGGGCAAAGGCGCTGGCCTTTTCGAGGTGCAGATCGGCAACGAGCAAGGCCCGCTGCGCTGGCCAGAACAGCGCGCCACAGGCCAAAGGCTGGAGCGCTTCGCCAGCGAACGAAAGGGAAACAGCCATGCCGCCGCTATGCGCGACGGCGGGCGCTCGGGCAAGGCAGCCTGCGACTTTGTCGCGGCAATTTTACAGCACGTGGAAGACGTAAAGCAGAATGATAACCGGGATCGGCACACCAACCGCCCAGAGAATACAGCCCTTGCCCATGTAATGATCCTTTCAATGACGGAACCACAACAAATGACAGCGCGGCTGGTTCCGCGCTGCTCACCCGGCGAATTGCTTCTTCAATTCCGTCTTCAAAATCTTGCCATTGGCGTTGCGCACCAGCGGCTCGTTCGAAAAACTCACCGCCACCGGCACCTTGAACGCCGCCAGCCGTGCCGCCACAAAGCGCCGCAGGTCGTCCTCGCTCGCTGACAGGCCAGGCTTCAGCGTGACAAAGGCATAGGGTTCCTCGCCCAGCGTCTTGTGCGGCCGGCCGACGAGCGCCGCGTCCATGATCGCGGGGTGTTCATACAGGGCATTCTCCACCTCGACGCAGTAGATATTCTCGCCGCCGCGGATAAGCATGTCCTTGGCGCGGTCGATGATGAAGCAAAAGCCGTCCTCATCCAGCCGCGCCAGATCGCCGGTGCGCACCCAGCCATCGATGAAGGTCGCGGCGGTCGCCTCGGGCTTGTTCCAATATTCCTTCACCACATTGGGGCCGAACCCATACAACTCCCCCACCGTGCCGGGCGGCAACACCTTGCCATCGGGGTCGCGCACTTCCAGGTCGCAGACGGCACAGGCCGGTCCGCAACTGTCAGGGCGGGCTTCATAATCCTCGCCGACATGGCTGGTGAAGGTGGCGCTGGTTTCGGTCATGCCCCAGCCATTGCCGGGCATCGCCTTGCCGAATACCTTCTTGATCTGGCGGACAAGCTCGGGCGCCGATGGTGCGCCGCCATAGGATACGGTTTCCAGGCTCGACAGGTCGAACTTGCCCCGCTCCGGGTGCTCGATGATCTGCCAGGCGATGGTCGGTACGCCGCCGCAGCCGGTGATGCGCTCGCGCTCGATCAGCGCCATCGCCTCCATCACATCCCATTTGAGCATCAGCACCATCTTGGCGCCGGCGAACAGCGATGGTGACAGCACGGCGTGGCAGCCGGTGGCATGAAAGAACGGCACGCTGAGCAAAGTCGCCTTTTGCGGCGCCGCGGGGTCCGGCGCCGGTGGCGTTTCCCCCCGGCGCAGATAGGCGCGCGCCGCGGCAAAGCCCGATGCCATGATGTTGGAGACGATGTTGCGATGGGTGCCGAGCGCGCCCTTGGGCTTGCCGGTGGTGCCACTGGTGTAAAAGATCGTCGCGTCGTCCTCGGGCCCAAGCTCGACATCGGGCAGCGCCCTGTCGGCAATGTGCGCCCATTCATTGGGGTGCCCGATGATTGATTCGAGCCAGATTTCGCGCGGATCACCCGCCGGTTCCTCGGTTGCCCGCGTCACATAGATGCGTTCCAGCGCCGGCAGGTCGGGCAGATGCGGCGCAATGCGCGCCAGCCGTTCATTGTCGCAGATCAGGATCTTGGTGCCGCTGTCGGCCAGGCCATATTCCAGCTCACCGCCGGTCCACCAGGCGTTGAGCGGCGTGACGATGGCGCCGGTAAGCGTCGCGGCAAAGAAGGCCACCGGCCATTCGGGCAGGTTGCGCATGACGATGGCGACCCGGTCGCCCTTCTTCACCCCATCGGCCACCAGTTGCGCCGCCAGCCGCAACGCCGCGCGGCCAAAGGCATCAAAGGTCACCCGCTCGTCTTCCAGCACCAGGAACACCTTGTCGCCATGCGCCCGCCCGGCGAGGAAGACATCACGCAGCGTCGGCGGGACGTTCTTCCAGGTCCGCGTCGGCCGGCCGCGGATGACCACCGTTTCCATTTCAAGCGGCGAACCCGGCGCGGTAAGGGCGGCATGGGCATCGGCGATGCTCATGGCGGGCCAGTTGGTCATGATCATTCCCCTGTTTATGTTTGTTGGGCGGCATATTGGCGCAAAGTCACCGCCGGGCGCCAGTGTCGATTGTGACCAGTCTGCCGCAGCCGGCATTTCATACTAAACAAATTGTAATAATCAGGGTCGCCGCTTCAATGGCACGGACTGCTGCCTTGCCCGGCCGCATCCGCTCCATTTGGCAGGGAGACGATCATATGCGCCACAAATTGGACCAGCTTCATTGTGCATTTGAAGACCGTGCGCGGCACCTTGCCGTGATGCAAGCGTCGGCGTGAAGGCCTTGTCGGAGCAATTCGGGCCATCTACCGTCACGGTGGGCTTGGCAGGCGTGGCGGCGATGACATGGCATTCATGAGCATATTTCACGTCCTTGCCCATCGCTTTTCGCGACAGGCTCGCACTGTGCGCCAGGAGGCTTTGAAAGAGAAAATTGCGGCGCAAGCTGGTCTGGCGGCACTTGCGTGGGCAGCCGACACAGCGGCGCAACCTGGCCCGCTCTCACCGAAATTGAAGGTCCGTATTCACGCGGAGCGCGCCGGGACCCGCGGATTTTGGGAAACAATCGAGGTAAATTCGGCCCGGTTTCGAAGGGGTGCGGCATTCAACATCGTGTTCGAAGCGCAGGTGACCCATGAACTCTTTGAAAGCATTGACAGTTCTATGCCGCGCCAGAGCGGCGTCAGGGCAGATTTCGCCATTGTCGCCATTCTCAAGCCCGATGGGACAGTCGTGTCGGCACAAATGGGAGAACGACGCAACGAACGGCAAATGTGGCCTACCACGATGCCATGGCATCGTGCGTCGCCCGCCGTCGATTGGCGCAAAGTGGCCGTGGCGGCGGCTGAACGCGTGATGATCTGACGTTTGCTGTTCGTTTTGGGCTCTGTCCTACACGCCTGTTTTCTGCGATACTTATTGTTCTTTGACATCGCTGACTGGCTTTGCCGATAGGGGCGCAGGCCGTGACGCGGCCGGCATCATCAACGCCGCTCACCCCGAGCGATCGCTGGCCTGCGACGGCCATCCGGCCACCAAAGTTCCGAAAGTCCGGCACCTGGGTTCGGTGTGACTTTTGGGACTTTTGAAGGATTTCGGCGACCCGATTGCCGCCGACTTGCGGTGGAATGACATTGCCTGGGCAGCGTTCTAAGGTGCGCCAAAGCAACACGGGGACGATAGCATGGCCAGCACTGCCACCACTGCCTGGGATGCGCGCGACGCTGCCGCCATGCTCGGCATCTTGCAGCGCCAGCGCGCCGCCTTCACCGCCGAACTGCCGGTCAGTGCCGCCACCCGGAAGGCGCGGCTGCAACGGGCGCTCGCCGTCGTTCTTGACAACAAAGACCAGCTCGTCGCCGCACTGTCGGAGGATTTCGGCCATCGTTCGACCGAAATGTCGTTGGTCACCGACATCATGGCGTCGGTGAAGCCGCTGAAACACGCCATCAGGCATCTGGATAGCTGGATGAAGCCCGAATCGCGGCCGCTGGACTTCCCGATGAAGCTGCTCGGTGCCAGGGCGCGGGTGGAATTTCAGCCCAAGGGCGTCATCGGCGTCATTTCACCCTGGAATTTCCCGGTGAATCTGACTTTCGCACCGCTGGCCGGCGTGCTGGCGGCGGGCAACCGCGCCATGATCAAGCCGAGCGAATTCACCCCCGTCACCTCGGCGTTGATGAAGGAAATCCTCGAAGCGGCGTTCGATATTACCGAGATTGCCGTCATCACCGGCGGGGCGGAAGCCGGCAAGGCATTTTCGGAGCTGCCCTTCGATCACCTCGTCTTCACTGGCGGCACCGGCATCGCCCGTCATGTCATGATGGCGGCCGCCAAGAATCTCGTGCCGCTGACCCTGGAACTGGGCGGCAAATCGCCGACGATCATCAGCCGGTCGGCCGACATGGGGGTGGCCACCGAACGTATTACCATGGGCAAGATGATGAACGCCGGGCAGATCTGCCTCGCCCCCGATTATCTGCTGGTCCCCGAGGAACGCGAAGGCGAGATTGTCGCCGGGTTGAAGGCGGCGACGGCCAAGCTGTATCCGACCCTGCTGAGCAACCCCGATTACACCTCGGTGCTCGGCGCCCGCCACCGCGAACGGCTGGAGGCACATGTCACCGATGCCATCGCCAAGGGGGCGACGGTGGAAATCGTCAACCCGGCAAACGAGGATTTTGCCCAGCAGAACACCAACAAGATGCCGCTGCACCTGATCCGCAACCCCACCGACGAAATGACGGTGATGCAGGAAGAAATTTTCGGGCCACTGCTGCCAATCCGCACCTATGCGACCACCGATGGCGCGATCGACGAGATCAACCGCCGCGACCGGCCGCTGGGGCTTTACTGGTTCGGCCAGGATGCTGCCGAACAGCGCCGGGTGCTCGATCGCACGATTTCGGGCGGCGTCACGGTCAATGACGTGATTTTCCATGTCTCTGCCGAAGAATTGCCCTTTGGCGGCATCGGCAATGCCGGCATGGGCAGCTACCATGGCCATGACGGCTTCAAGGAATTCAGCCATGCCAAGGCGATCTACACGCAGCCGAAAATCGACCTTGCCGGGCTGGCGGGGTTCAAGCCGCCCTATGGCGAGAAGACAAGGAAGGCATTGGCGCGGGAACTGAAGGCGTGAAGCGCGCACTGCTGCTGGCGCTGCTGCTCGCCGCGCCGGCCGCGGCGACGCCGGCCGACGAAGCCGCCATCCGTGCCCACGGCCAGCAATGGCTGCGCGCCTTCAAGGCCGGCGATATCGAGGCGTTGATGCGGCTGTACACCCCCGATGCCGAGGTGGCGCTGCATGGGCATCCAAAGCTGAAGGGCATCGCGGCCATCCGCAGTTATTTCACGCCGCTGCTGAAAACCCCGCCCAACGCCGACTTCCTGCTGGCGGAGGAAAGCCTCGTCGTTGATGGCAAACAGGCGTTCTTCCTCAGCAAATATTGGTTCACGATCCATACGCCCCAGGGCGACATCCCTGATGCCGGGCGCTCGCTGATCGTTTACCGCAAGGGTGCCGATGGCAAATGGCGACTGCGCGTCGATATCGACCAGGCCGCGCCCGATGTGACCTTCCCGCCGCCACCCGAAGCCCGATGAGCACCGCGCAATGCCATTGCGGCGCCGTCAGCGTGGCGGTGTCAGCGCCCATCACCGATGTCAATGTCTGCCATTGCCAGGCCTGCCAGCGCCGCACCGGCGCGCCCTTCGGCATGATCGCCTGGGTCGCCGCCGATGCGGTGACGGTGACCGGGATGACGAGCGCCTGGACCCGCACCGCCGCCAGCGGCCGCGGCTTCACCAGCCGCTTTTGCCCGATCTGCGGCAGCAACATCCTGTTCGAAGCGCCCCTGAAACCCGGCGTCATCGGCATCGCCGCCGGGGCCTTTGCCGACCCCGATTTTCCGCCACCGGTGCGCTCGGTGTGGGAGGAACACCGGCACCCCTGGGTCATGCTGCCGGATGGCGCGGCACAGTTTCCGCAAGGGCGCCCGGTACTGCCACACAAGGTCAACCCATGATCGCCCGCCATTGGCTCGCATCGCTCGCGCTGTTGCTGATTGCCGCCGCGCCCGATTCGGACAACCGCAGCTTTGGCAAATGGGAAGTCGGCTGCGACAATCTCCAAACCTGCCGCGCCATCGGTGATCCGACCAGCGACAGCGATGGCTGGCCCGACATGGCGCTGGTCGTTGATCGCGCCGGCGGCGGGCCCGGCGCGCTGACGGTGCGCGTCATTGCGATGACGAAGCAGGGCATCACCGGCACCATCCGCCTCGCCGTCGATGGCCAGGACTTCGGCGCCCAACCTCGCGATGCCGATGGCACGGCAACATGGACCGGGGGGCCGGCCCTGCGGTTGGCGCGGGCGCTGGCGATGGGCAGCACCGCGACCATCACCCCGAACGGCAAGCCACCGCAAATCCAGTCATTGGCCGGGGCCTCGGCGGCGCTGCGCTTCGTTGATGCGATGCAGTACCGCGCCGGCAGCATCGCTGCGCTGGTGGCGACCGGCACCGCTGCGGACCAGAGTGTCGCCCCGGCCCTGCCGTACATCAAAGCCTGGCAGGGGGCGCGTACGGCCCCGGCGCCGCCCGCGCTCGCCCGGCAATTGCGGCTGCGCTTCGGTGTCCGGCTACCCCATAATTGCGGCGACAGGGACAATGGCCCGCCGCACGACAATGTCCTGCCGCTCGATGCAACCCACACGCTGGTGCTGCTGTCGTGCGGCCTGGGTGCCTATAATCTGCCGGCGATCGGCTATGTGATAACGGCTGGTCAGGCCGGGTCGGCCATGCTGGCACCCGGCATCGCGCAAACCAAAACGAATGGCATCGTCAATGCCGATTTCGACGCGCGGACCGGCGTGCTGTCGAGCTTTGGCAAGGGCCGCGGCATCGCCGATTGCGGCGTGGCGCAGTCATGGGCGTGGACCGGAACCGGGTTCGCCCTGCTGTCAATTTCGCAACTTGACCAATGCTCGGGGATCAGCAGCGACTGGTGGATCACCCGCTATCGCGCCGCGCTGGCGCCGTCGCCGGTCAGATAGGCTGGCATTGCCCGGCGCACCCGCGTCCGCATGTCATCGCGGCTGATGCCCTGCTCGGCCAGCTGGTCGATCAAGGCGCGGGCGCTGACCAGCAAATCTTCGGCGCATCCTTGCGCATCGGCAATACCATGATGGCGGAGCAGCCCGGCGAGCGCGGCAGCGATCGCGGCGCGCGCCGATTCCACCACGGCCCCCACCGGCAAGGCCCGTTCGGCGTTATCGAGCGCCACCGCCAGTTGCGGCCGCGCCAGTTGGTGATCAAGCCCCGCCTCGATCAGCGCAGTGATGCTGCCGGCCAGGCTGGCCGCACCGGGGTCGGCCGCGACAGCGCGCGCGGCAGCCACGATTTCAGCCTGGGAGCGGGTGATCAGCGCAGCCACCAGCGCGTCCTTGTTGGGGAAATATTGGTACAGCGAACCGATGCTGACGCCGGCCAGCACCGCGACATGGTTGGTGGTAAAGCCGGCCGGATCGGTTTCCAGAATGCGAGCCGCCGCCTCCAATATCGCTTCGACCAGGCCCTGCGCGCGCAATTGCTGCGGCGATTTCCGTGACTTGATCGCCGCCGGCAGGTCGGCGTCGGCGGCGAGTAGATCGGCAGCAGCGGCCATCGCACAATCCTGGGGAACAACGAGGAGCCAGTCATGACGCAGCCAGCGCCGCAACGCCACAGCATCTTCATGACATTGAAGGCCACCCCGGCCTGGCTGGCGCTGCCACCGGCGCAACGCTTCGGCTTTCTGGATGCGACCATCCGCCCGCTGCTGGCGGCGCACCCTGCCGTGGCACTGCGCTATTTTGATGCCGAGGCCTATTCGGCACAGGTGTCCGACGTGGCGCTGTGGGAAACCGATGATCTGGCAGCCTATCACAGCGTCGTCGAGGCCCTGCGCGAAACCCGCTTCTGGGATGATTATTTCGCCGTGGTGGCGATCATCCCCTCGATCGAAAGTGGTTTTGCGCAGCATTATGGTGTCGCGCCGCTGAATCAATTTGCCGGCGTCGCCTGATGGCCGCAGCTTGCCGCCAACCGCCCGGCGCCTTCATGCCGGTCATCGACCGCAACCGCTGCGAGGCCAAGGGACCGTGCGTGCCGGCCTGCCCCTTCGACGTGCTCGCCATCCTGCCAGTGTCGGCAGCCGATAAACGGGGGCTGAGCATCGCTGGCCGCGTGAAGCTGTTCGTTCATGGCGGTGCCCAGGCCTATGCCGTCAACGCCGATGCCTGCCAGGCCTGCGGCTTGTGCGTCGCAGTGTGCCCGGAAAAGGCGATCACACTGGCGCGGCAGCCGCCGGTTTAACCACTGGCCCAGGGGTCATAGCTGCCAAAGGTCCACACATGCCCGCCGATGTCGCGGACATCATAGCTGGCACCGCCATAATCCTTGGCGGTCAGCGGCGTGATGACATCGGCGCCGGCCGCGACGGCGCGGGCATAATGCGCCGCCGGATCGGCGAGCGTTACCGAGATCGAGCCGGTGACGCCGTCCAGTTGGGCCGGGCTGGCGATACCGTAAATGTTGGGCCGTCGGCTCGACAGCATGATGAGATTGCCATCCAGCACCAGTTGGGCGTGGGCAATACCACCCTCACCGTCCTCAAACACATCCTTGGCGGTAAAGCCAGAGGCGGTTTCCAGCCAGGTGATGGCGGCGGGCGCGTCATCATATTGCAGGGTCGGGTGGATGCCGGGGCGGATGGTCATGCGGAGCCTCCTGTCGGCATCAGCCTACACCGGCGGCCGGGTTGTTGCGAGGGAGGGACGGTTCGTCAGCCGCTCGTGCAACTCTTTCAGCGCCGGCTGATCGCCGCGCCAGTCGATCGCCGGAAAGCGGAAATCCAGATATTCGCAAGCGATGATCATGCACAGTTCGGCATAGGCAATGCTGTCGCCAATCCGTGCCGGCAGCGCCGCCAGGGCGCGGGCGATGGCGCGGCGTTGACGATCAGGCCAGGCACCGGTTGTGACACCTTGCGCCGCGTTGAAGCGCAGGTTGATCGCGGCATCAAGGATACCGTCGGCGATCGCTTCGGTGGTGCGGCCGTGCCAGTGCGCCGGGCCGTCGGTTGCCAGCAGCGTCTGGCCGGGGACCTGGGCCAGCAGATACGCGGCAATCACCCGTGAATCGACGATGGCGCTGCCGTCGGCAAGGACCAGCGCCGGCACTTTGCCCAGCGGATTGGCGGCGAGGAGATCGGCGGTATCGTCAAGTGGCGCGGTCTCGACCACGGGAAGCGCTAAATTCAACTCAAGGGCGATGACCCGCAGCTTGCGGGCATAGGGTGAGGTAAGCGAGGCGAGGAGTTGCATGGGGGCATTCATCCTTCTCCCCTCCCTTTCAAGCGAGGGGTCGGGGGTGGGTTCACTGTCGGGCGGGTGAGTTTTGCAGCACAGACCCACCCCCAACTCCTCCCTTGAAAGGGCGGGGAGGCAAGCTACCCGATGATCGCCCTTGCCGCATCCAGCTTCGCCGCCAGCCGCTCGATCGCGGCCGCCGTCCGCCCCGCGTACAGATTGGCATCGGCGAAGCGGCGTTCTTCCACCGCTTCACGCACCCCTGGCAGCGTCTTGGCGCCATAGCCGGTGAAGCGACCGGGGGCATAAAGCGAATGCTTGTACCAGTCGCGGCCCGGCAGGCCTTCGGGGATCAGCAGCGCCTGGTCGATGCCGAGCAACACGGCGTTGAGTTTCGCCCGCTTCGCCGCATCCAGCGCCGCGCCCTTCGCTGCATAGGCGGCATCATAGGCCTTGGCACTGGCCTCCAGTCTGCCGACGGCATTTTCCAGCGCCGCCAGTTCGATGATCGGGGTTGCGGCCTCGGCGACCGGCGCGCTGACCGGATCCTTGGGATCGCTCGCCAGGGTGAAGGCGTTGGTCGCCAGCAGCGCCGCGCGCTTGTCGTCCTGTTTGCGGCGCGTGTCGATCAGCGCCTTGACCTCACCCAGATAGGTCCGAACCGTGACGGCAAGATCACCGAAACGCACCGGCGGTGTATCTGCATCGGCGATGCGCAGCACCAGCCGCCCGACGGTTTTCGACAGCACCGCGCCATAGGCGAGGCCGGGATCGTCGAAGCGGGTGAAATGATCATAGCTGTCGTAGATCGAGTGATAAGACCCGGCGCTTTCGCCCTCGCCGCCAAAGCCGATATTGAGCGACGGCACCCCGACATGCTGGAGGAACGACGAATAGTCGGAGCCCGAACCCAGCGGCCCGATTGGCAGATCGCCACTGGCTTCTGCCGCCTTCAGGGCATCGCCATCGACCTTGCCGCCATCAAAGGCTTCGGCCCGCAGCTTGGCGCGCAGCCGGTCGAGCACCGAAGCGCCGGTCTGCGGGTCCTTCACATCGGCGGCGACCTGGTTGACGAGGTGCTGGTATTGATGGCTGCCCTCGGCCCCCAGGAACCCGCGGCCATTGCCATCGGTGTTGATGTAGATGATCGCCTTCTTCTGCAATTCTGCCGCATGGGTTTCGGCCCATTCGGTTGACCCGAGCAGCATCGGCTCCTCGCCATCCCAGCTGAGATAAACGATCGTCCGCGATGGCCGCCAGCCGGTTTTCGCCAGTTCGCCGAGCGCCTTGGCTTCCGACAGCATGGCGACATCGCCCGACAGCGGATCGGCGGCGCCGAACACCCAGCCATCATGATGGTTGCCGCGCACCACCCATTCATCGGGGCGATCCTTGCCCTTCATTACCGCGACAACGTCATAGAGCGTCTTCAACGACCAGTCGGACTTGACCGCCAGGTGCAGTTTGACCGAGCCATCGCCGCCGGTACGATAGGTGATCGGCAGGCTGCCCTTGAAATTGTCGGGCACGATCGGGCCACGCATCTGCGCGAAGATCTTTGTCGCATCGGCATAGGAAATCGGCAGGGTGGGGATTTTGAGGATCGTCACCGCATCCTTGCGGTCGAGCCGCTTGACGCCCTTGACAGAGCCATAGCCTGGCGTCGTCGGATCGCCCGGATAGGTCGTCATGTCGGCGACCGAACCGCGCTGCACCCCGGCCGGCGGGCGGGCGCCGCCATTGGGGTAAGTGTCGGCGGTGGCATAGCCATCATTGGCGGGATCGGAATAGATCAGCGTGCCGATGGCGCCCTGCTCCTGCGCCAGCTTCGGCTTCAACCCGCGCCAGCCGCCGCCATAGCGCGCCAGCGCGATCTTGCCCTTGACCGAAATGCCGCGCCGGGCGAGCGCAGCATAATCGGCGGGCAGGCCATAATTCACATAGACGACATCGGCTGTGACATCGCCATCGCCTTGGAACGCCACATAGGGCGGCAGCGCATCCTTGGTATTGCCACTGGTCGAATCCTCGGGGATCGCCGGTTCCTGGCCGCCGAGTTTCACCGGTGTCGCCCCCAGCAGTTCCAGCGTCGTGCTGATCGGCGTCGGGTACAGCACTTCGAACTCTTCGATCTTTGCATCCCAGCCCCAGGCCTTGAACTGGCCAAGGATGAATTCGGCATTGGCCTTGTCATGCGCCGATCCGACATGATTGGGTGCCGACGTCATGGACTTCAGCCATCCCATCTGCTCGGCACTGCTGACACTGGCATCAAGCGCCTTTTCACGCACCGCCTGGTCGGGCGAAACCTGCGCCATAGCCGACGTGCCAAGCAGTGCGGCAAGCGCAAACATGCGAATTTTCATGCAAAAACCCCTGATCGATGAAGCGAATATCGTTGCACGGGATTACACTCGTTCGGAAGTGAATTATCAGCCTATCCGTTCGATAAGTCCCATCGCCGCCGCCGGATTGCGTACCTTGGCGCCGGCGATGAACAAGACATAGGCGTCGCCGCGCCGCGCCCAACCCCGCGCCCGGTCCGCCCAGCCATCAAGGGCGGCAGTATCGTAACCGGTTGGGCATTCGTCGGCGCTGCGTTGCAGCCGGGCATAGCTGAAATCGGCGGTCGCTTCATCGATGCCGGGATAGTCGTCCGAATCGGCAAAGACGATCGCGGCATCGGCGGCCTTGGCCAGCGCGATGAACGCCGGATCGCGAAAACTTTCGTGGCGCGGTTCCAGCACGTGCTGCAACGGCAGGCCATCCTGCGTCGCCGGCAGCAGCGCCAGAAAGGCCGCGATGTCGTCAGGATCAAAAATCTTGGTCGCGGCGAACTGCCACAGGATCGGCCCCAGCCGGTCGCCAAGCTCGGTCAGGCCCTGTTCGAGGAAACGCTGGATCGATTCGCCGCCCTCCGCCAGCTTCCGGCGCGCCGTCGCATAGCGCGAGGCCTTCAGGCTGAAGCGAAAGCCATCGGGCACCGCCTTGGCCCATTTGGCAAAAGTTGCCGGCGCCTGCCGGCTATAGAAGGTCGAATTGACCTCGATCGCTGTCAGCCGCTGGGCGGCAAAGGCCAGTTGCTTCGGCTTGGCGAGCCCTTCAGGATAGAAGGTCCCGCGCCAGGGATCAAAGTCCCAGCCACCGATGCCGATACGGATTGCGCCTGTCGCCATTACCGCAGTTTAGCGCGGTTGGCGGACGGCAGGCCAGCCGCTATCGCTATCAGCATGACCAATCTTCCCGGCCCCCTCGATGACCTGCTGATCGTCGATCTGTCGCGGGTGCTTGCCGGGCCCTATGCGACGATGGTGCTCGCCGATCTGGGGGCGCGGGTGGTCAAGGTCGAACGGCCGGGGCTGGGCGATGACAGCCGCCACATCGGGCCTTTTAAAGGCGACCAGTCGGCCTATTTCGCCAGCATCAACCGCGGCAAGCAATCGATCGCGCTCGATCTGAAGGACGCCGGCGACCGCGAGATTTTCGAGGCACTTGTGGCCAAGGCCGATGTCCTGGTGGAAAATTACCGCCCCGGCGTGATGGCGAAACTAGGCTTGGGCTGGGATGTGCTGCACGCCCGCCACCCGCGGTTGATCTATGCGGCGGCGAGCGGTTTCGGCCAGACCGGGCCTGACGCGCACAAGGCTGCTTATGACATGGTCGTGCAGGCGATGGGCGGCATCATGAGCGTCACCGGCTGGCCCGGCGGCAAGCCAACCCGCGTCGGGACGTCCGTGGGCGACATCACCGCCGGGCTGTTCACCGTTATCGGCATTTTGAGCGCGCTGCACGACCGGGCGCGCACCGGCCAGGGGCAATTCGTCGATGTGGCGATGCTCGACGGCCAGATCGCCATCCTGGAAAATGCCGTGGCGCGCTATGCCGTCAGCGGCGTCGCACCGGGGCCGCTGGGCGCGCGCCACCCGAGCATCACGCCCTTTGCGGCCTATGAATGCCTGGGCGGCCATATTGTCATCGCCGCCGGCAATGATGCGCTGTTTGGCGCGCTGGCAGCGGCGCTGGAACTGCCAGGGCTGCTCGGCGACCCTCGCTTTGCCAGCAATGCCTCACGCACCGATCATGCCGAGGCGCTGGCGGACATATTGGAGGCGCGGCTGGCGGCGGCAGCGGCGGCGCATTGGCTGCCGAAGCTGGAAGCCGCCGGCGTGCCCTGCGGCCCGCTGCACGATGTGGCGCAGGCTCTGGCCCACCCGCAGGTGCGGGCGCGGACCATGGTCATCGAAACCGCCTTTCCCGATGGCACGCCCTTGCTGGCGGCGGGCAATCCGGTGAAACTGTCGCGCCATGCCGACCCGGCGGTGCGACCGGGCGCGCCGGGGCTGGATGCCGATCGCGACACAATTTTGCGCGAGTTGGGATTGTGAAAGAAACGGCCCCCACCGGAGAACGCGCATGAGCCCCGATGACATCGCCCTTGCCCATGCCCTCGCCGATGCCGCCGGTGCCGCCATCCGGCCGTGGTTCCGCCGGCCGTTCCTTGTGGAAACCAAGGAAGATTTCTCCCCCGTCACCATCGCCGATCGCGAGGCCGAAGCGGCCATCCGGGCCTTGCTCGCCGAACACCGTCCCGATGATGGTGTCATCGGCGAGGAATATGGTGAAGACCGGCCCGATGCCGAGCGCGTCTGGGTGCTCGATCCCATCGATGGCACGCGGGCCTTTGTCGCCGGCCGGCCGATCTTCGGCACGCTGATCGCGCTGCTGGAGGCCGGCGAGCCGGTGCTCGGTGTCATCGACCAGTGCATCAGCGGCGACCGCTGGATGGGCGCAGCCGGCCAGCCGACGGTGTTCGGCCGCGGCACCGCGCATGTCCGGCGCTGTGCCAGCCTCGCCGCCGCCCATATCGGCACAACCTCGCCGCACGCCTTTGGCCCGGCGGACTTTGCTGCCTTTGAACGCGTGCGGGTCCAGGCCCGCGACACGCTGTATGGCGGGGATTGCCACAATTACGGCCTGGTCGCTTCGGGCCATCTCGATGTCGTCATCGAAGCCGGGCTGAAAATCCATGACTGGGCGGCGCTGGTGCCCATCGTCACCGGCGCCGGCGGTGTGATGACCGATTGGGCCGGCGTCGCTTTACGCAAAGGCAGCGACGGCCGGGTGATCGCGGCGGGTGATGCCGGCGTGGCGACGGCGGTGCAGGCGTTGTTGGGTTGAAGGCGCTATCGCTCCAAAACCCCAAACAGCTTTTTCACAAACGCCTCGCGATCCGCCGCCAGCTTCGCCTCAACCGCCGCCGGCAGCACCAGATCTTCAACCGATCCGACCTTGGCCTCCAGCGCCGCCAGTCGCGCCCGCGTCACCCAGGTTTCACTGGCCAGTTCGAGCAGCATCTTGACCAGCGCATCGATCGCCGGATCGTCGAAGACCTGCGGTTTGACCCCTCTGGAATCCTTGGTCGCCTGGCTCACGCCCAATTCCCATAGACGAACCATTGCACGCCATCGGCCAGGCGACCGGTATTGCCACCGATCTGTGCCGGGCCTTGCAGCGCCTCGGCGACCGCCGCCTCGCCATACCAGGCGAGGGACGGCACCACGGTCTGGAAGAATTTGCCCGCTGGAAAGCCCGCGTCCGCCGTCAGCGTCGCCGGGTCCTGGTCGCGATAGCCCTTGTAAAAGGGTTCATTGTTATACCAGCAGTCCCAATCGAGGTAAAAACCGTCATAGGCCGACAGCTGGTTGTTCGGCGGCAATTCATAATGCAGCATCAGCCCGCCGGGCTTCAGTACACGGCGGATTTCGGCGAACACGGCCTTGATATCCTTCAGTGGCAGTTCGTGGAGGAACATCGACGAATAAACCAGATCGAAACTGGCGTCGGGCCAGGGCAGGGCCGTCGCATTGGCCTGGACGAAATGCGCGTCCACCTCCTGCGATTGTGCCCGGCCATGGGCATAGCGCAGGCACGGCGCCGCGACATCGATGCCGGTGACCTCTGCCTCGGGATAGGCGCGCTTCCACGGCAAGGTCTGGTGGCCGACTGAACAGCCAAGATCCAGAATCGCCGTGGGCGCAAAATCCGGATGGCTGTGGCGCAGCCAGAAGGCGCTGCTTTCGCCAATGTCATCAAGGTTCTTGCCCATCAGCCCGAAGGAGAACACCGACAGGCCGTTTTCATAGGTGGCGCCGGCTGTCAGGTCATCGGGGCCGGCCTCGGCGCTGTAGCTGCCGGGCATGTGATGGACATCGATCGCCGAGACGCTGCGCGGCACTTCCAGCGCCGGATCAAGGGTCAGCGAGCCGGTCCCCTTCGCCGTCAGCAGCTTGGCCGTTGCGGCGAGCCGGTCGGCATCGCGGGTGACGGCATCATTGACGCTGGCCCAGACCATTTCCTGGGCGCCGATGCGCAGCGCCGAATAGAAACGGAAATAGGTGTCGGGCCGGATCGCGGCATGGACGGCGCGGCCATCGGCAGGCGCGTCCTTCAGCTTCGGGGCGATCTCGGTTTCGAAGCGCGTCTTCATGGTGGCGGCCATATGGTTGAGGACATGACCGCGCAGGCTCGAGGTGAAATCCTGGGCGGCAAGCTCATCCCGCGTCGGGCGCACAGCGAGATCATGGGTGACAAGACGGGTCATGCGGCGATCCTCCTGCCCCCATCATGGCAAAAGACCGCCGCGAGGCAAGGGGCGGGGACGAATTTGTCCGGACAATTTTTCCCGGCTTTGCGGCAACCCGGCTGTGCGGTGAACACGAGAGGCTTTGTCTGTGCTGTCAAATGGTCCCGTGCCAGTTGTTTCTACTGGCCTTGCGATGGCACGATCGAGTCCCGAGGGCGGTGAGGAGAATCGCCTGGCTTGGCAGGGGCGCGCAAAAGGGCTATTGTGGTTTGAAATTCTGGTCTGAAACTTGCGCGACAGGACCCTGTACATGATCTCCGTTGGTGCCTTTGAGGCCAAGACTCATCTTTCGGCCCTGTTGGAGCGGGTCGAAGGCGGTGAAGATATTGTCATCACCCGCCATGGTCGGGCTGTGGCGCGACTGGTCAGGGCCGACGATGCCGCTCGCGCCGATATTGATGCCAGCATTGCGCGCTTGAAGGTGCTGCGCAGCGGCGTGCAGCTGGGCATGGACT
Organism: Sphingomonadales bacterium; assembly: GCA_025360285.1. Classification (GTDB taxonomy): domain Bacteria; phylum Pseudomonadota; class Alphaproteobacteria; order Sphingomonadales; family Sphingomonadaceae; genus Sandarakinorhabdus. Next base: position 961 of record JANYCM010000157.1, on the reverse strand, counting down.
GGCGGACCTTGCGGGACGAAGGCCGGCGGTGACCGCCTTCATACTCGACTGTTCGGTGGCGGCGGCTTGGTGTTTCGAGGATGAAGCGCAGCCGGAAACCGATGCCCTGCTCGACAGGTTGCGCACTGCTGGCGCCGTTGTGCCGGCTTTATGGTATTGGGAAGTGGCAAATGTGCTGGCCGGCGCGGTACGGCGGCGCCGGCTAAGCTCGGCAGATGCGGCGGCGCGGCTCAATGTGCTGGCGGCCTTGCCTGTCCAGGCTGACGACGAAGGCGTCGCCAGGGCCTGGCGCGAGACGGCGCTGATCGCCGAGGCCGAAGGCGTAACAGTGTATGATGCCGGTTATCTGGAACTCGCCATCCGGACGGGCGGCGAACTTGCAACTTTGGACCGCGATCTGCGCGCTGCCGCAACAAGGCGCGGCGTGCGGGTTATCCCTTGATTTTCAGGCCTTGATTTTCAAGACCGGTCGTTACCCGCCGATCGCCTCATTGGGGTAGGTGCCCCACATCTGGTTACGCAAGATATAGCCCGATCGGCCGCCGTTCGACACGCGGCACCAGATATTTTCGCACAAAGTGATGACGACGATGGTGCCGGGTTCGATGCGCCAGGCGATGCGCGATTGCAGATCGGGCGCCACATACAGCGTGCGGATGCCGCCCTGCACGATACCGGTGCGCTTGCCGGTCAGCAGCGCCATGTTCATCCAGCCGGTGGTGCCATCGGGGTCGCGCACCTCACGCCAGATGCAATATTCGCGGATCACCTCCATGGGCAGTCCGGCGCGGATATATTCAAAGGCGATCGGAAAGCGCTGGTCGTCCGGACCGGTGCGCAGCATCGCCGAATTGGATTTCAGCGAGACAAAGCGCGGCACCGGGAAGGTGTTGGGCAATTTGTTGCAATCGATGGGCTTGGGCTTGGCCGGCGTTGCGGCTTTAGCCGTGGCCGGCGTTGC
>JANYCM010000151.1 GCA_025360285.1 Sphingomonadales bacterium | reverse complement strand
GGGTAACGGTGTTCGTCTGTGTCGGCACAAGAAAACACCCTCACCCGGGCCGGCGTAAGGACGCCGTCTCTCGCCTCTCCCGCAAGCGGGAGAGGGGTTCGATGATCGCCGTCGTCGATTATGGCGCGGGGAATCTTCGGTCGGCGGCGCGGGCACTGGCGGCGGCCGGGGCCTGTGACGTGGAGATCACCAGCGATCCGGCGCGCATCGTTGCGGCCGACCGCATCGTGCTGCCCGGCGTCGGCGCCTTTGCCCAGTGTATCGGTGCGCTGCGCGGCGCGGCTGGCATCGAGCCGGCGCTGGCCGAGGCGGTGTGGAAACGCGGCACGCCGTTTCTGGGCATTTGTGTCGGCATGCAGTTGCTGGCGAGCGAGGGCCATGAACATGGCGTCCACCAGGGCCTGGGCTGGCTGCCCGGCATCGTAACGCGGCTAATCCCCGATGATCGGGCGTTGAAAATTCCGCACATGGGCTGGAACCGGGTCAGCGCCGCCAATGCAAGCGGCGCGGCGGAGGGCGACGCCTATTTCGTCCACAGCTATCGCTTCGACCCCGAAGACCCCGCCGATGTTCGCGCCACCAGCGATCATGGCGGCATTTTCCCGGCGATCGTCGCGCGCGGCAACATCACCGGCGTGCAGTTCCACCCCGAAAAGAGCCAGACCTATGGCCTGGCGTTCCTGAAGGCGTGGCTGGCGGCATGATAATCTTCCCCGCGATCGATCTGAAGAACGGCCAGTGCGTGCGGCTCGCCGAAGGCGATATGGACCGTGCGACGATCTATAATGACGATCCCGGCGCCCAGGCACGGGCCTTTGCCGATGCCGGGGCGACAGCGCTTCATGTCGTCGATCTCGATGGCGCCTTTGCCGGGGAAAGCCGCAATGGCGCCGGTGTGCGCGCGGCATTGGCGGCGTTTCCGGGCAAGGTGCAGGTCGGCGGCGGCGTGCGCAGCCGCGCCCAGGCCGAGGCCTGGCTGGCCATGGGTGTGTGGCGGGTGGTGATGGGCACGGCGGCGCTGGAAAATCCCACACTTGTCCGGGAGATTGCCGGGGCGCATCCGGGCCGGGTCGTCGTCGCCGTCGACGCCCGCGACGGCATGGTGGCAACGCGCGGCTGGGCCGAACATTCGACCGTCACGGTGGCCGACCTGGCGGCGCGTTTTGCCGATGCGGGAGTGGCGGCACTGCTGTTCACCGATGTCGGGCGCGACGGGATGCTGAAGGGCGTCAACCTTGCCGCGACCCTCGCGCTGGCGGCGGTCAGCCCGGTGCCGGTTATTGCCTCGGGGGGCGTTGCGGGGCTCGCCGACATCACCGCGCTGGTTGGCCAGCCCAATATCGAAGGCGTCATCACCGGGCGGGCGCTCTATGATGGCCGCCTCGATCTGCGCGAAGCGCTGGCGGCAGCAGCATGACCCTGGCCGTCCGCGTTATTCCCTGCCTCGATGTCGCCGGCGGGCGCGTGGTCAAGGGTGTCAATTTCGTCGCGCTGCGCGATGCTGGCGACCCGGTCGAGGCGGCGCGCGCCTATGATGCTGCCGGCGCCGATGAACTGACCTTTCTCGACATTACCGCGGCGCATGAAGACCGCGGCACGTTGCTGCACATTGTCGAAGCGACCGCCGACGCCTGTTTCATGCCGCTGACCGTCGGCGGCGGGGTGCGATCGGTTGCCGATGCGCGGGCGCTGCTGCTGGCGGGCGCTGACAAGATTGCCGTCAATTCCGCCGCCGTCGCGCGGCCGGCGCTGATCGGGGAGCTTGCCATGCGCTTTGGCGAACAATGTGTCGTCGTCGCCGTCGATGCCAAGGCGGTGGCACCCGGCAAATGGGAAATCTTCACCCATGGCGGCCGGCGGGCCACGGGCATCGATGCGCTGGCCTATGCCATTGAAGCCGCCCGGCTGGGCGCCGGCGAAATCCTGCTGACCAGCATGGACCGCGACGGCACGCGGTCGGGCTATGACCTTGCCCTCACCCGCGCCATTGCCGATGCGGTGCCGGTGCCGGTAGTCGCCTCGGGCGGGGTCGGCGGGCTGGACGATCTGGTCGCCGGCGTCATCCAGGGCCATGCCAGTGCCGTGCTGGCGGCGTCGATCTTCCATTTCGGCGAAGCCTCGGTCGGCGACGCCAAACGCGCCTTGTCGGCCGCCGGGGTTCACGTCAGGATGCCGGCATGAGCGATGACATCTTCGACCGGCTGGTGGCACGCATCACCCTCAACCGGAACGCCGATCCGGCGACGTCTTATGTCGCCAAAATGACGGCCAAGGGCCGCGCCAAGATCGCCCAGAAACTCGGTGAGGAAGCCGTCGAAACCGTCATCGCCGCGATGGGCAGCGACCGCGGGGAATTGGTCGCCGAAGCCAGCGACCTGATGTTCCACCTGGCGCTGCTGCTTGCCGACGCCGGGCTGGATTTCGACGATATCCGCGCCGAACTTTCGCGCCGCGAGGGCGTTTCCGGGCTGGCCGAAAAGGCCGGGCGGAAAGGATAGCAGCAAGTTTTACCGACATGCATCACGGTCTCAGAAGCGGGCGGCGCGGCCCTCTTCAGCCCCAATCACCAAAAGGCAGAACCGCGGCCAGCATCGCCAACCCCGGCGCCCCGGTTTCGCGCGCCACATAAGCATCGGCGACGATACAGGCCTGTTGCTCGACACCATAACGCGCGAAGGGCTTGCCCGCTTTCAGCCGGTAGCGATAGCGCGTCAGCGGCGGCCGCGTCAGGATCAGGTTGCGACCCTGCTGGTGCTGCCAGACATGCGCCATTTCGTGGACGAAATGCGCGCGCAGCCCCAGCGATGCCGCGGCGAAATCGGCGCACCAGGCGTCGCCGTGCGGGTGAAACCAGATATGGCCATTGGGTGCCATCGTCACCCGGCGCGGTTGCAGCGGCCAGAATTTGCGCCGGCGGATGGTAACGGGGTCGGGATCGAGGCTGGCGCCGAACACCTGGGCGATGATGGCGCGTTCCCCGGCGGTGAGGGGGCGGATTGGGTCAGTGGCCGTCATGGTCCGCCATGCCGGCGGGGCGGACGGCGGCGGTGACGGTCAGCTTGCGGCCACTGGCGAAGGCGAGCGTAATCAGCAGGGCCTTTGCCGCCGGCGTCAGGCCGAAGATCATCAGGTGATTGCCGCCGGGCGCAAAGGCGACCGTCGCGCCCGCCGGCACCGCCAGGCTGTCGAGCATCGCCATCTTCATGATACCGCCCGCCATCGACATGCTGTGAAGTTCGATACGCACGCCCGGCGCTGTGGCTGTGAGCAGCTTTTCGGGCTGGCCGCCGCCGGTGATGGTCAGATAGCCCGCCGAGGGCCGCCCCGGCACCGGATTGAGCCGCACCCAGGCGTCGCTGGCGCGCGGCGCCGTGCGGTCCCAGGCTTCCTTGACTGGCGGCGGCGCAGCAAAGGCCGGGGCAGCGGTGAGGAGCAAAAGCGCGAGGGCGAAAGACTTCATCGAAAAGTTCCTGTTGGGCAGCCGGCATATAGACACGGCCGCCGGCGCTGTCATCGCACAGGTGACGCCCCGCCACGTTTCGCCTAAATGCCGGGGATGACCTTGCGCATCGCCACCTGGAACATCAATTCGGTCCGTTTCCGGCTGGACATCGTCGAGCGGTTCCTGCGCGACCATGCCCCCGATGTGCTGTGCCTGCAGGAAACCAAGGTCATCGATGACAGTTTCCCGCACGATATGTTCGAAAGCCTGGGCTATCGCCACCGGCTCCTCAACGGCCAGAAGATGCATCACGGCGTCGCCACCCTGTCGCGCCTGCCGCTGACCGAGGAACGCCGGCATGATTGGCAGGACAATGGCGAGGCCCGGCATATCGGCGCGCGCCTGCCCAATGGCCTGCTCATCGAAAATGTCTATGTCCCCGCCGGCGGCGATATTCCCGATGCCGTCGCCAACCCGAAATTCGCCCAGAAGCTGGCGTTTGTCGATCGCATGACGCGCTGGTCGGCGGCCTTGCGCGATGACACGGTGATCGTCGGCGATTTCAACATTGCGCCATTGGAAAGCGATGTCTGGAGCCACAAGGCGCTGCTCGATGTCGTCAGCCACACGCCGGTCGAAGTAGCAGCGTTGACCGGGCTGCAAAAAAGCCATGACTGGGTTGATCTCGGCCGGCATTTCATCCCGCCGCCCGAACGGCTGTTCACCTGGTGGAGCTATCGCGCCGCCGATTGGCGCCTGTCGGATCGCGGCCGGCGGCTTGACCATATCTGGGCTTCACCCGCCGCGGCGCGGACGGCAACGCGCTTTGAAGTGATCGAGGACGCCCGCGACTGGGGCAAGCCTTCCGATCATGTCCCGCAGATCGCGACGTTCGACCTGTGAGCCTGGCGCCGGCGTATCTCGCCGAGGCGGCGATCGATGCCCTGCGCCGCGGGCGTATCGTCGGCATTGCGGGTGATGGCGTCGGCCTTGCCATCGTGTCCGCCGAACTCGCCGATGCGGCCGCGCTGGCGGCGCTGGAGGCGCATGGCCGCGCCGGCCTCATCATCACGGCCCGCCGGGCGGCGGTGCTCAGCCTGGCCAACCAGCGCGCCGCCGCCGCCGCCGATGCCGAACCGGTGTGGATCGAACGCCCGGTCTGGCTGGGCCTGACCGAAAGCCGCGCCGTTGCCGATCCGGTGCTCGATCTGGCGACGCCGTTCAAGGGACCGTTCGTCAGCCGGGCACTGGCCGGCGACACAGCCGCCGCGCGCGCCGCGATCACCCTCGCCAAACAGGCGGCGCTGCTGCCCGCTGTCTATGCCGTGCCTTTGGCGGCAGCCACGCCCGTGGTCACCGCGCCCGCAACAGCGATTCTGGATCTGCCCGCGACTGCCGCCCGCGTCCGCCTGACTTCGCGCGCGCGCCTGCCGCTGGCGCTGGCGGAAAACACCGAAGTCGTCGCCTTCCGTCCCGATGACGGCGGCCCCGAACATCTGGCACTGGTTATCGGCGATCCGTTGTCGAACCTGGCGCGCAGCGGCCCGGTGCTCGTCCGCCTGCATTCGGCCTGCCTTACCGGCGATGTGCTCGGCAGCCTGAAATGCGATTGCGGGCCGCAGCTGCACACGGCGCTGGCGGTGATCGCGGCACACCCCGGCGGGGGCATCCTGCTGTATCTGCAACAGGAGGGCCGCGGCATCGGCCTCCTCAACAAGCTGCGCGCCTATGCCCTGCAGGACCAGGGCTTTGATACCGTCGATGCCAACACCCGCCTGGGGTTTGAACCTGACGAACGGGATTTCAGCCTGGCGGCGGCGATGCTGCACCAATTGGGCGTCACCCAGGTCGAACTGCTGACCAACAACCCGCTGAAGGTCGCAGGTCTCGCGGCGCACGGCCTCGCCGTTAGCCGGGTCGAACACAGCATGGCCCCCAACCCGCACAATCTCGCCTACCTCGGCACCAAGCGCGATCGCCAGGGCCATATGCTGTGATTGTGGCCTCGGTCGTCGCCGGCACGGTGACGGCGTTTGGAGAAGTAGCGCCGGCGGTGTTCGGACGATCTGGTGCCATCCCGGCCAGCACCAAACGCGAAGGCGATGGTGCCACCCCGCTCGGCGTCTGGCCGATCCGCGCCGCGCTGCTGCGGCAAGACCGGATGGCGGCACCGGCGACGCGCCTGCCCTGGCGCTGGCTGCGGCCCGACGATGGCTGGTCGGATGATGTGGCCGATCCAGCGTATAACCGCCCGGTCCGCCACCCGCACCGTTTCAGCGCCGAACGCCTGTGGCGGGATGACCATGCCTATGACATCATCCTGATCCTCGGCCATAATGACAGCCCACCGGCGCCGCCGCTGGGCAGCGCCATCTTCTGGCATTGCACCCAGCCCGACCGCCGCCCCACGGAGGGATGTGTCGCGATGGATCGCGAATTGCTGGCGGGCTGGCTGGACAGGCTCGCCCCCGGCGACAGCCTCCTCATCCGCTACTGAACGCCGTTTGGCCCTGGACTCGATTGCCGATACACCAATCCCATCCTCTCTCGCCTGCGGGAGAGGAAGAAGGGCGGCCATTTCGCCCTTCGACAAAGGCCCATGGCCCCGGCATAAAGGGCCATGACCATGCTCGATGCCCAGGCCAGCCCGCAACTTCCGCAATCGGTGCGGCTCGCCGATTATCGCCCGCCCGATTGGCTGGTGCCGGCGGTCGATCTTGACTTCGATCTGGCGCTGGGGGTCACCAAGGTCACCGCGCGGCTGACGGTGCGGCGCAATGGCGGGCATGACCGGCCGCTGGTGCTCGATGGCCAGGATCTGAGCACCTTGCTGGTCGCGGTCGATGGCGTGCCGGTCAATGTTGCGCCCGAAGGCGAACGGCTGACGCTGCATATCGATGGTGACAGCGCGATTGTTGAAACCGTCGTGGAGATCACCCCCGCCACCAACACAAGGCTGATGGGGCTCTATGCCTCCGAAGGCCGGCTGGTGACGCAGTGCGAGGCCGAAGGCTTTCGCCGCATCACCTGGTTTCCGGATCGCCCCGATGTGCTGTCCACCTACACGGTGCGGCTGGCCGCCGATGCCGCGGCCTTTCCCATCCTGTTGTCGAACGGCGATGATGGTGCGGTCGAAGTGTTGCCCGGCGGTCGCCATGCCCGCACCTGGCATGATCCCTGGCCGAAACCCTGTTATCTGTTCGCGCTGGTTGCCGGCGACCTGTCGGCACTGACCGATCATTTCACCACAATGTCGGGGCGGCAGGTGGCGCTGGCAATCTGGACCACGATAGCCGATGTGCCGCGCTGCGCCCATGCCATGGCGGCGCTGAAGGCCTCGATGGCCTGGGACGAGGCGGTCTATGGCCGCGAATATGATCTGGACCAGTTCAACATCGTCGCAGTGAATGATTTCAACGCCGGCGCCATGGAGAACAAGGGCCTCAACATCTTCAATTCCAAATATATCCTGGCCGATGCCGAAACCGCCACCGACGCCGATTTCGATGCCGTCGCCGCAGTGGTTGCGCATGAATATTTCCACAACTGGACCGGCAACCGCGTCACCTGCCGTGACTGGTTCCAGCTCAGTCTGAAGGAAGGGCTGACGGTGTTCCGCGACCAGCAGTTTTCGGCCGATCAGGGCAGCCCGGCGGTCAGCCGCATCGATGATGTGCGGGCGCTGCGCGCGGCGCAGTTTCCCGAAGATGCCGGCCCGCTGGCCCACCCGATCCGCCCCGATCATTATATCGAAATCGCCAATTTCTACACCGCCACCGTCTATAACAAGGGTGCGGAGGTGATCCGCATGTTGCACACGCTGCTCGGGGCGAAGGGCTTTCGCGCCGGGACGGATCTGTATTTCGATCGCCATGATGGCCGGGCCGTCACCTGTGAAGACTGGATCGCGGCGATGGAGGCTGCCACCGGGCGTGACCTGAAGCAGTTTCGCCGCTGGTATGAACAGGCCGGCACGCCGCGCATTACCGTCCATGCGGCGCGCGCCGGGCGGCAATTGACCGTCAATCTGGCGCAAAGCCTGGCGCCGACGCCGGGCCAGCCTGAAAAGCCGCTGCTCCACATGCCGTTCCGGCTGGCGCTGATCGGCCGCACATCGGGCCGGCGCATCGGCCCCGAACGGCTGGTCGAGCTGCGCGATGGCGAAACGCGGCTGGTGTTCGAAGGCTTGGATGAACCCGTGCTGCTGTCGCTCAACCGCGGGTTTTCGGCACCGGTGACGGTGGTGGCGACGAGCGCGCGCGCCGATCTCGCCTTTCTCGCCGGCCATGATGATGATCCGTTTGCGCGCTGGGAAGCCATGCAGCGGCTGGCGCTCGATGTGCTGGCGACCGATGATGACCCGGCCGAGCTGGTCGCCGCGATCGGCGCGACGCTGGCGGCGGGGGCGGATAGCAGCCTGGATGCCGAATTTGTCGGCGAGGCGGTGCTGCTGCCGACCGAATCGATCATCGGCGACCAGGCGATCAGCGTCGATGTCGATGCCATCCACCGCCGGCGCGAGGCGGCGCGCCTGGCCATCGCCACCGGGTTGGAGCCGCAATGGTGGGCGGCGTATCGCCGGCATAGCGGCAGCGGCACGGCGCTGACCCCGGCGGCGCAGGGTGATCGCCGGCTGGCCAATGTCGCGCTGGCCTATCTGGTGACAGCGGGTTCGGCCGAGGCCGTGGCGGCGGCGAAAGCGCATTATGATGGCGCGGTGACGATGACCGACCGGATGGGGGCGTTGATGGCGCTGATCAATACCGACACGCCGGAACGCGATGCCTGCCTCGCCGATTTCCACGCGCGCTTTGCCGGCAATAATGATGTTATCGACAAATGGTTCAGCGTCCAGGCGCTGGCCACCCGCGCCGGTACGCCGGCGCGGGTGGCGGCGTTGCTGACCCACAAGGATTTTTCGATCAACAGCCCCAACCGGCTGCGCGCGTTGATCGGCGCCTTTGCCGCCAACCAGGTGCATTTCCACAGCCCGGATGGCGCCGGCTACCGTCTGCTTGCCGAGCAACTGTTGGCGGTCGATCGGATCAATCCGCAATCGGCGGCGCGGCTGGCGGTACCGCTGGGCCGCTGGCGGCGTTTCGATGCGGCACGCGGCGGCCTGATGCAGGCGCAGTTGCAACGCATCATGACGGCGCCGGGGGTGAGCAAGGATGTGCTCGAAATGGCGTCGCGCGCGCTGGTGTGAGGGCTGGCACGAATGTCCCTCTCCCTCGCGGGGAGGGCGACTCGCGCTCTTGCGCGAGCGGGATTGGGGTTCGCCCCTCGGTAGCGAAAAGCGCCACCCCCACCCCGCTCGGCGAAAGCGCCGAG
>JANYCM010000091.1 GCA_025360285.1 Sphingomonadales bacterium | reverse complement strand
ACGGCGCCGCCATCATGCGCCGGCGCCGCCAGCCGAAGGCGAACGCGATCGGCATTCGACAGCCGCAGCCGCGTCGCCACACCATCCACAAGGCGCGGATCAGCCGGCAGCAGCGCCGCCAGCCGCCGGCGCCAATCGGGGGCAATGCCGCTCGCTGCCTCTGCGGCGATGGTGCGCGCCAGCACCGCCAGGCGATCGGCGGCAATTTCGGGCAGCACCGGCGCCCATATGCCGTTTTCCAGCATCAGGGTGACGATCGGCAGCGGGTCGGCCACGGACAGCAGCCCACGCAATTCGCTGGCGACCCTTTCCCGCGACAGCGCCATCAGGTCATTGGCACGCAGCCGGCACGCCGCCAGGCCCTCGGCATCGACCACCCCCGCGAAACGGGCCGAAAAACGGAAGAAGCGCAGGATGCGCAGATGATCCTCGGCAATGCGCTGCAGCGGATCGCCGATGAAGCGCACCCGGCGCGCCGCCAGATCATCCAGCCCGCCGAAGAAATCGCTGATCGCGCCACCGGGCAGCGCCGCATAGAGCGCATTGATGGTGAAATCGCGCCGGCTGGCATCCGCCTGCCAATCATCGGTGAACGCCACTTCGGCATGGCGGCCGTTGGTGGCGACATCACGGCGCAGGGTGGTGACTTCGGCCGTCAGGCCGGGCGCCACCGCCGTCACCGTGCCATGCGCCAGCCCGGTCGGCACTGCCTTCAACCCGGCGGCCTGCAAGCGCCGGATGACGTCGGGCGGCGGCAGCCGCGTCGCCAGGTCGATATCCTTGACTGCCAGCCCCAACAGCGCATCGCGCACCGCGCCGCCGACCAGCCGCGTCGTGCCGTCCCCGGAATCGAGCGCTGCCAGCAGCGCCTGGCCAGCCGGGGTCGCCGCCCAATCCTGCGCCGGCAGCATCACGCCAGCCGCCGCGACAGATTGACCAGGATGCCGGCGGTGGCGCCCCAGATTTCGCGCGTCCCATGGCGGATAACATAGAATTTGCGCGCCCGGCCCTGCCATTCGCCGTTGCGCAGTTCATGATTGGCCGGATCGATGACATGGGCGAAGGGCACATGAAACACCTCCGCCACTTCGCGTTCGTGCGGAACGAGCGCCAGCCCCGGCGGCACGATGCCGATCACTGGCACGATCGAAAAGCCGGTGCCCGTTTCATACGGATCGAGCGTGCCGAGCACTTCGACATGCTGGCGGGCCAGCGCCACCTCCTCCTCCGCCTCGCGCAGTGCCGCCGCCACCGGGCTGGCGTCGCCGGGATCGACGCGGCCGCCGGGAAAGGCGATCTGGCCGGGGTGGCGCGCCATGGTGGTGGGCCGGCGGGTCAGCAGCAATTGCGGTTCGGGTTCGTCGCTGATGGCGATCAGCACGGCAGCCGGCATCAGCACGCGATCGGCAGCGGGCGTATCGCCCGACATGTCCCAATCACCGCGCAAGCCGCTGGCGGCGCCGGCGAGCAACGCGCCGCGCAGGCGATCGATGGTCATGCCGGCATGAACGGGAAGAAGGCACCGCCGCTCCAGATGCCAGGCGGGGTGGCGCCCTCGGCCAGCGCCAGATCGGCGAGTTGGTAGAACACTGCGCGGTTGACCAGCGCCATCAGGCCGGCGCGGACATGCAGATAGGGCCGCGGCGTGCCATCGGCGGCGGTATCGACGCGCAGGACATGACCCGGTCCGGCGGCGACCAGATCATCGGTGTTGAGGCGGAAGATGATCTGCCGGTCCGGCCCTTCGCCCGCGCTCGTCGCCTCGACGGCGATGAACGGCGCATCATCGACCTGGATGTCGAGTTTTTCGACCGGCGTCACCAGCACATGGCTGCCATCGGCCTCGCGCCGCAGGATGGTAGAGAACAGCTTGACCAGTTCCTTGCGGCCAACCGGGCTGCCTTCGTGGAACCAGGTGCCATCCGATGCGATGCGCATCTGCGAATCGCCGCAATGCGCCGGATTCCACAAATGCACCGGCGGCAGCTTGTCCTGCTTCAACAGCGCCGCCAGTTCAGCGGGGCTGCGGCCGGCGGAATCGCGCGGGGTGGGCGAGGTGGTAGTCACGCGCCCTACATAGCCGCGTGCGGGGAAGGTGCAACGCTGCGGCTAGGCGACGCGGCGAACCGTCACCGCAGGTTCGACCCAGCCTATGTCCGGCAGGCCCGCCATATGCCCGCGCAGCAGCAACCGGGCGCGATCGACCGGCCCCGGCAACAGCCAGCCGCCCGTCGCCGCCGCCGAAAAGCCGAAACGGCCATAAAAGGGTTCATCGCCGATCAGCAGCACGGGCGGTGCGCCAACGGCATCAACCGCCGCCAGCGCCGCCTGCATCAACTGCGTCGCAATGCCCTCGCCCTGGCGATCGGCCGCCGTCGCCACCGGACCAAGCAGCGTCAGCGGCAGGATCGCCCCGCCGGCAGTGCGCAACTGGAGCGGCCAGCATTGCACCGAACCGACCAGCCCGCCACCATCGCGCGCCACAAACGACAGCGCCGGATCGGGCAACACGCCGTCGCGCAGCCGATAGGCGGTGCGATTGCGCCGCGCCGGGCCGAAGCGTGCATCGAGCAGGGTGTCAACTTCGGGCAGGTCAGCGGCCTGCGCGGGGAAAATCTGGATCATTGTAAGGGCCTTCCGCGGCAACAAGGGATATACGCCCGGCCGCCTGAGTGGCGGCAGGGGAATCAGCCTCGTCGGCTTCGGGGAAGGTTCATTGTCATTACGACGCAGCGAATATCATGGGTTGGATTGCGGTGCAATGAACGGGTTTTGCGGGCGGGACAGACATAAACCAACTCCCTCCCCCTTGCGGGGAGGGAGTTGGCTTATACCCTACAACGGCGCCATCATGCCGCGCACCATCTTCAGCACCATCGCCCGCGGCAGGAACGGCACCAGCGCCGCCATCAGCCGGTTACGGCCCCCCGTCACCACGACACGGCGGTTGGCGGCCCAGCCGGCATAGCCCAGCCGCGCGCATTCCGCCGCCGGCATTGGCGTGCCGAGCGTTACCAGCCGCGTCTTGTCGGTGCCGGCGCGCTGGCGGAATTCGCTCGCCGTCGGGCCCGGGCACAGGCACGACGCTTTCACCCCGGTGCCGCGCGCCTCCTCCCACAACGCCTCGCTGAACGACAGCAAGAAAGCCTTGGAGGCATAATAGACCGCCATCAGCGGCCCCGGCTGGAACGCCGAGGTCGAGGCGACATTGAGCACGCCGCCACGCCCCGCCGCCAGCATCGCCGGCCAATAGACAAGGGTGAGTTCGACAAGCGCCCGGTCGTTGAGGTCGATCATGCCAAGCTGCGCCGCGCTGTCGCTGCCGGCAAAGGCCCCGGCGGCACCAACACCGGCATTGTTGACAAGGATGTCAATGGTGAGGTCCCGCGCCGCGATCGCCGCCGCCAGCGCCGTACCGCCGCCTTGCACCGCGAGATCGCCCGGCACCGGGGTTACCGTCACGCCGAATTTCGCGGTAATTTCGCCGGCGACCCGGTCCAGCGCCATCGCGTCGCGCGCTGAAATGACCAGATCATGCCCGGCGGCGGCAAATTCATCGGCCAGCGCCCGGCCGATGCCCGTCGATGCGCCGGTGATCAGCGCCGTCAGCTTCGCCATGGTCCGCCCCCCCCGCTTTGAGCAACAGGCTAACGCAAGCGCGGCGCAGCGCAAAGCGTCAGAGACGCGGCAGCACCGCGAACAGCACGGCATAGCCGGCGGCGATGCCGGCCAGCAGCGCGAACCAGGCGCGTTGATGCGATGTGAGAGTGAAACGCGACATGCAGGCCTCCGTCAAACCAGAGCCTGCATAGCAAATCACCGCTTCGGGCAGAAGCCCGCCCTCAATGCAGGCGGCGTTCCAGCCCGGCGATGGCATCGTCGGTCAGCTTGCCCTGCAGCGCCTTGTCGGCCTTGGCGGCGATCAGGGTCGCGGCGGCGGCGGTAACGCGGCGAGCAACATCGGCGCGCAAATCGGCTTCGGCGGCACGTTCGGCGGCAGCGATCTTGGCTTCGGCGGCGGCAGTGCGGCGTTCGATGGTCAGCGCGGCGGCCTTCTGGCTTTCCGCGACGAGTTCGGCGGCTTCGCTATGGGCGCGGGCCACAATCGCTTCGGCATCCTTCGTCGCGGCCTCGCGGCTGGCCATGGCCTCCTTGAGCAGCGCTTCGGCTTCGGCGCGGACGGCCTTGGCTTCATCAAGCTGGCGCTTCACCGCGGCAATGCGGGCATCCAGCCCCTGGGCGATGCGCTGCGGCAGCTTGCCGAGCACCACGGCCAGGATCAGGAAAATGCTGACCGAGACATAGACCCAGCTTTCGGCGCCCAGGCCCAGCAACACCGGTTCGGCATGTTCGCCGCCGGCAGCAGCCGTTGTGGCAATGGTTTCGGCCATATCTCTGTCCTAGGCCTGGGCCGCCAGCGCGGCTTCGATCTCGGCCGCCGGCACATCGATGCCGGTCAGCTTGGCAATGGCGTCGCCGGTCAACGCCGCGGTGGTTGCCGCCAGCGTCGCCTTGGCGGCGGCGCGGGCCGTCGCCAATTGCCCGGCGGCAGCATCGGCCTTGCCGTCAAGCACGGCGGCGAGCGCCTGCATCCGGGCTTCGGCAGCGGCCGCCGCCTTTTCGCTGGCGGCGGCGACTTCGGCTTGCGCCGCCTGGCGCGCCGCTGCCATCGCCTCGTCATAGCGGGTGCGGATGGCATCGGCCTCATGCTTGGCGGTTTCGGCCGCATCCAGATCGCCCGCCACCCGGCCTTCGCGTTCATCGATGACACGGCCGACCTTGGGCAAGGTCGGCCGGATCACGGCGAAATAAAGCACCGCAAAGATCACCGCCAGCCAGAACAGCTGCGGCAAGAAATTGCCAGGTTCAAACTGCGGCACGGTTCAGATCAGCCGAAGGCGAGCGCGAGCGCGACGACGGCGGCAATGAGGCCCAGGGCTTCGGTCACGGCGAAGCCAAAGATCAAGCGGGCGCCGAGCTTGTCAGCCGCGGCCGGGTTGCGCAGCGCGCCCGACAGGAACATCCCGAAGATGAGGCCGACACCGATGGCGGCAAAGCCCGCACCCATGGCCGCAAGGCCCGCACCGATCAACTTGGCAGCACCGATATCCATTATACTTCCTCTCGTGAAATCAAAAACTTAGTGAAGGTTTACCGCGTCGTTCAAATAGATCGACGCGAGCAGGGCAAACACATAGGCCTGCACCACGGCGATCAGCAGTTCCAGCGCCGTCAGCGCGACATTGACCGCCAGCGGGATGATGCCGAACACGTAAGGCAGCGCCTCGAACGATCCCAGCGCCACGACGAACCCGCCGAACACCTTCAGCAGCACATGGCCCGCCGTCATGTTGGCGAACAGACGAATGGCGAGGGTGAAGGGGCGGGACAGGAAGGACAGGAATTCGATCGCGGCGACCAGCGGCAGCACGAAGATCGGCGTGCCTTCCGGCAGGAACAAGGTGAAGAAATGCAGGCCATGTTTGGCAAAGCCGACGATCAGCACGAGGACGAAAACGATCGCCGCCAGCCCGAACGTGACGGCGATATGGCTGGTCGGGGTGAAGGCGCCGACAAAGGGGATAAGACCCAAAAGATTGCAGGCCAGCACGAAGATGAACAGCGCGAAGATCAGCGGGGCGTATTTCAGGCCTTCCTTGCCGACATTTTCGCGCAGCATGTCGCGAATGAAATCATAAAGATATTCAACGGCGGCCTGGGCACGGCCCGGCACCAGCTGCGGCTTGGCGGTGCCGATGTAGAGGAACGCCGCGACCAACAGCATCGCGATCAGCATCCACAGCGACGAATTGGTGAAGGACACATCCTTCCCGGCCACGGCGAGGGGCACGATCCGTTCGATCGAGAACTGCTCCATCGGGTTGGCCATTACGTATTCATTCCCCGTCGAACTTTTTTTGCTGGCGCAGCACGGAACGCAGTCCCGTGGCAAAGCCCAGCAACAACATCACGATCAGTCCCCAGGGTTTCGTTCCCACCTGCCGGTCGATGAACCAGCCGATCAGGCCGCCGACCAGCATCGCGCCGATGAATTCGACGGCGATCGACCAGCCCTGGCTTTCCTCCCGCTTCGAACCGTCGCGCTTCGACGCTTCGGCGGCGCGGGCCGCGGCGATGCGGCGCGCCAGCGCATC
Organism: Sphingomonadales bacterium; assembly: GCA_025360285.1. Taxonomy (GTDB): domain Bacteria; phylum Pseudomonadota; class Alphaproteobacteria; order Sphingomonadales; family Sphingomonadaceae; genus Sandarakinorhabdus. The sequence continues at coordinate 1,975 of JANYCM010000091.1, read as the reverse complement.
ATCGTCGTGTGGGTCGGTAACCAAGGCAGGGAACCCCTGAAATACTGAAAATCGGCTGCGGCGATAAAGCTTCGCAACAGGCCGATGGCCCTTGACAGCGATGCCGTCAAAGCTTGGCCGGGCGTCTATCCATGGGGGGGCGGACTGTCAACCGCCGCCGCGCTGCAAAATGGTGCAGCGCGGCGAAGACGTGTCGGCAACCGGAATTGTAAGTTCAGCCGCCGTGCGGGCCATCACGGCCCCGATCATGGCCCCGATCACGCCCGTTATGGCGCTGCATGTCGGCCGGGCGGGCGTGATTCTGCCAGTAACCGCGCTGATCATCATTCCAGTTTTGGCGCCGGCCGCGGCGATCATAAACATATTCGCCGGTGCCGGGATAATAGCTTTCGCCGTACCAGCCAAAGCCGGTGCCGGCATAACCATAGGGCACGGCGCGATAGCCCGATGACCGGCCGTAATAACGGTCATAACGGTCGGAGCCGCCATAGCCGCCGCCATCGACACAGGCACCAAGGCCGATCATCGCCAGCACGGTGGCGCCGGTCCGCAACAAATTTTTGTTCGTCATGTCAGGTTCCTCCAATCAAGGAGGAACGGCCAGGACGGCGAATCGATCCGCGCGGACAATCAGCCGGGCAGTTCATCCCCCGGCATCGGTGCATTGCCCTGCCCAGCGCGCTTCAGGATGGCCAGCGCCGCCGCGACATCGCCCCGCGCCGCGCGGGTGACGAAATAGGCATTGTTCGTCGTTTCTTTCACCCGGCTCATGCCACGGCCAATAACCGCTCCGCCGCCTGCAAGTCCACCGACACCAGTTGCGACACGCCCGGCTCCCCCATGGTGACACCATAGAGCCTGTGCATCCGGCTCATTGTCACGGCATTGTGCGTTACGATGAGGAAGCGTGTCGCCGTATCGCTCGCCATGCGGTCGAGCAGGTCACAAAAGCGTTCGACATTGGCGTCATCGAGCGGCGCATCGACTTCATCGAGCACGCAGATCGGCGCCGGGTTGGCGAGGAACAGCGCAAAGATCAGCGCCGTTGCCGTCAGCGCCTGTTCGCCGCCCGACAGCAATGTCAGCGATTGCAGTTTCTTGCCCGGCGGCTGCGCCCAGATCTCCAGCCCGGCCTCCAGCGGATCGTCCGATTCGATCAGTTCCAGCCGCGCCTCACCGCCGCCGAACAGATCGGCAAACAGCGTGCGGAAAAAGCCATCGACCGCGGCGAAGGCCGCCGCGAGCCGCACCCGGCCTTCGCGGTTCAGGCTGCCGATCGAACCGCGCAGCCGGGCGATGGCGGTATCGAGTTCGGCCTTTTCAGTCGCAATCTGCTGCGCCTGGGCCTCCAGTTCGGCAAGCTCGATATCGGCGCGCAGATTGACCGGGCCCAGGCGTTCGCGTTCCTCCGCCAGCGCGTCATGCGCCGCCGCCAGCGCCTCGGGATCGCCAGTGTCGGGGCTGAAACCGAAGCGGCCAGGCAGCTGCGGCGGCGAACATTGAAAGCGTTCGCCCGACAGGCGTTCGACATCGAGGCGCGCCACATCCTGATGTTCGGCCTCGGCACGGGCGGTGGCGCGGGCTTCGCGGGCGGCGGCGACGGCTTCATCGGCGGCGCGGCCTTGCGCGGTCTGGGCGGCAAGTTCGGCCTCGGCGCGGGCGAGGCGATCGGCGGCATCGGCGCGGGCGACTTCGGCTTCGGCGGTACGGCTGGCGATGGCGGCGGTTTCGGCGGCGATGGCGGTGCGGCGTGCGGTGAGGGCGGCGGTTTCGGCGCGGGCCGCGTCGGCGCGGGCCGCCAGTTCGGCGGCCTGGCCGGCGCTGGCGGCGCGGCGGCGTTCCCACGCGGCACGTTCATCGGCGATGGCAGCGCTGCGCCGGCGCGCGGCATCGATATCGCGGGCGATGGCATCGGCACGGCCGTGCGCCTCGGCAACGGCGGCGCGGGCAGCTTCGGCGGTGCGGCGCGCCTCGG
>JANYCM010000089.1 GCA_025360285.1 Sphingomonadales bacterium | reverse complement strand
CGCTACCGGTAATCGCCAGAAAGGGTATGCCGACCCGGCCAAAGGCTTCGGCGGGCGTCAGCACGGCCGGCGGCGAGCCGCTGAAGGCGATGGCGGCGCGGATGCGGCGGTCCGCCAGCGTCATATCGCCCGGCCAACGTTGCCCGGCCAGTGCCTGGGTCGTCCACGCCCCCATGCTGTGCCCGGCCATGCCGATGCGATCGGGATCGATCCGCGCCAGATCACAGGCGCCCTCACGTGGCCGCACCAGCGCCGTGTTGAGGACGAAGCGCACGTCAGCCACCCGCGCCAGCAATTGCTCGCCGCTCGCCGCCGCCCGCACCCGCGCCGGCATATCGGCCGGCGACGGGGCCTCGCGGTAAACGGCGCTGTCGCTGCCGGGGTGCTGGACATGGATGACCGTGATCCCACGCGCCGCCCAGGCGTGGCCCCACAGGGTGCCGCCGTTCACATCGCCGCCCAGGCCGTGGCTGAAGATGACCAGCGGCGCCTTGCCCGTGCCTTCCGGCATGCGGATGCGCACCGGCACGTCACGTTTGCGTGCCTCATCATGCCAGACGGCATCGCAGATGGGAGCCGCCGCCGCTGGCGCAGCGAGAAGCAGCAGGAACAGGCCGCGGATCAATGTCATCCTTTCATCACGCCGGGATTTTGCCGCAGCGCATAAAAGCAGCCTGCGATCTTAACGGCGCGTGACGGGAAGACGAAATTTGCGCCAGATCGTCCCGGATCAGGCCAGCGCCAACCGCCGCACCCCGCGCCGCACCGTCGCCGCCTGGCCGGCGCTCGTCGCCAGCGAACGGTCACGGATGGTCTTCATGAATACCCAGTCGCAGCGCGCCGCCTCAGGGGTGAAGGCGACCGTCAGATAGCCGCGCCGGCTGGTATCGCACCAGCGCATTTCCGGATTGGCCGCCACCAGCCCGGCACGGACCACCGCCGGATCGGCCTTCAGCGCGCTTTCATAGCCCGGCGATGTCACCGACTGGCCGCCGAATTCCACCCCGGCCGGCTTGCCATCCGCCGCCAGGTCAAAGGCCCAGGCATTATGGCTGTCCCCCGATACCACCACCATATCGGCATCGGCGGCCTGTGCCGCCTGCAACAGCCGCTGGCGCGCCTGCGGATAACCATCCCAGGCATCCATGTTGCCCGGAATGCCCGCCGCCGCCGCGGCAATACCGCCGCCGACAAAGGCCTGCGCCCGCTTGTCGGCATCGACACCCAGCCAGGTCATCGCGTCCTTGGGGGTGAAGATACGCCCCATGACGATTTGCTGCGCCACCAATTGCCATTTCTGCCCGGCCTGTACCGAGGCCTTGATGGTATCGGCGAACCAGGCTTCCTGCGGCTGCCCCATCAGGGTGCGCGCCGGATCATTCCACACGCCATCGCGAAAGTTGATCAGCCCGGTCTTGCCGCCCTTCAGCGCCGCACCCAGATCAAGTTGCTTTTCACGGCCGGTATCGCGGGTATCGAGGGTGATCAGGCTGGCCAGATCGCCGATATCATAACGGTGATACATGGTTTCCGGCTGCGGCAGCCATTCGCGGTGTGCCTTCGTCGCCGCCGCCTTGCGGACTTCGAAATCGCCTTCGTCCGGCTGGTGGTTTTCGGCGCCGTGCAGCCAGGTATCATTGGCAATTTCATGGTCATCCCAGATCGCCACCATCGGGAACAGCCGGTGCAGTTCCTGCAGACCTGGATCGACCCGGTAGCTGGCATAGCGCTGGCGATAATCATCAAGATAGATGATTTCGCTGGCCGGCAAAATGTCACGGCCGCGCACGGTTTCCGTGGGTTCCGGATAGTGCCCTACCGGATATTCATAGATATAATCACCCAGATGCACGACCAGATCGATATCGTGCCGCGCCGCCGCATGGGCATAGGCGTTGAACCAGCCAAAGGGCTTGTTCGAACAACTGAACACCGCGACCTTGAAATTCGCCAGCGGCCCTGATGGCAGGGTGCGAGTGCGGCCGATGGGCGAGGTGCTGCCATCCGGCGCGGTGAAGCGATAGAACAACCAGCCGGCGCCCGGCAGCCCGGTAAGGCGCGCCTGGGCGGTGCCCCAGGTGTCGGGGCCGGCGACCGCCTCACTGCGCTTGATGATGTGGCGCATGCCCGAATCGGTTGCAATATCCAGCTTCAGCGTTGTTGCCCGGCCATCGCGGCTGGCATAGCGCGTCCACAAGGTGATCGCATCGGAGCCAGGGTGGCCGGAGGCAACACCATGGGTGAAGCCGCGATCGGCCCATAACCCGGCCAGCCCCGGCCGCGCTGGCAGCAACAGCCCGGCCGCGGTCGCTGTAAGGAACGTGCGGCGATCAAGGACAGGACGCATGGATTTTCCCCGGTTATAGTGGATTGGCGTCCGCGATAGGCCGCGATCGTTACAGTTCGGCGGAGACTAGCCCGTGGCAAAGATGCGCAGCAAGGGCGATTTGCCGACCAAGGATTGCGTTACCTGCGGGCGCCCCTTCGCCTGGCGCAAGAAATGGGCGCGGGATTGGGACAATGTTCGCCATTGTTCCGATGCCTGCCGCAGCGGTGCCTATTCCCGCGCGCGCCAAAATGATGCAGGCTAAGCCAAGTCACTTTCGGGGAGTCGCATTATGGCTACGCAGTTGAAGTCGGTCGATGGTGCCATGACGGGTTTGCGCGATCAGGTTTCGGCCGAAGAATGGGCGATCCGCACCGATCTTGCCGCCGCCTATCGGCTGGTCGCGCTCTATGGCTGGGACGATATCATCTTCACGCATCTATCGGCGCGGGTGCCGGGGCCGGAACATCATTTCCTCATCAACCCCTATAATCTGATGTTCGAGGAAATGACCGCCTCATCGCTGGTCAAGATCGATATCGAAGGCAAGCCGGTGATGGAAACCCCGTATATCGTCAACGCCGCCGGCTTCACCATCCATTCGGCGATTCATATGGCGCGTGAAGATGCCCAGGCAGTGATGCACGTCCACACCAAGGCCGGCCAGGCGGTCAGCGCCCAGGCCGAAGGGCTGATGCCGCTGACCCAGACCGCGATGCTGATCCGCGATGAAGTGACCTATCATGAATATGAGGGGGTGGCGACCGATCTGGACGAACGCGAGCGCCTGGTGATCGATTTGGGCCCCACCAAGCACGCCATGATCCTGCGCAACCATGGCACGCTGGCCATCGGCAATACCGTCGCCGAATGTTTCCTCAACCTGTATTTCCTCGAACGCGCCTGCGAAGCGCAGGTGATGGCGCTGACGGCGGGGCCGGGCGGGCTGTACAACCCGCCACAGGGCACGCCGGAAAAGGCCGCCGGCCAGGGCAAGGCCGGGCTGGGCATGGTCGCCAACCGGCTGGCCTGGCCGGCGCTGCTGCGCAAGCTGGACCGGATCGACCCGAGCTTTCGCGATTGAGGGCGGCGAACGACACCGCCGCCGATTCGGGCAAGGGCCACCGCGAACGGTTGCGGGCGCGGCTGCTGGCCGGCGGCGGCGACGGTTTTCATGATTATGAACTGCTCGAATATCTGCTCGGGCTGGCGATTCCGCGCCGCGATACCAAGCCGCTGGCCAAGCAGTTGCTCGCCGAATTCGGCAGCCTGGCAGCGTTGCTGGCGGCGAGCCCCGCGGCGATGAGCCGGATCGATGGATTGGGCGAGGGTGCCATCGCCGCGATCAAATTTGTCGAGGCGACGGTCTTGCGATCATTGCGCACCGCCGCGCTCGACCGGCCGGTCCTGTCTGGCTGGCAGGCGTTGACCGACTATCTCCACGCCGCCATGGCGCACCGGATGACCGAGGAATTTCGCGTCATCTTCCTCAACAGCCGCAATATCATGGTCAGCGATGAAGCGATGGGCGAAGGCACCGTCAATGCAGCGCCGGTTTACCCGCGCGAAATCGTCAAGCGCGCGCTGGAACTGGGGGCCTCCTCGGTGATCCTCGTCCATAACCACCCCAGCGGTGACGCGCAGCCATCGCGCGATGATATCGTCATGACCAAGGCGGTGATCGAAGCCGGGCGTCACCTCGGCCTGTCGGTTCACGATCATGTCATCATCGGCCGCGGCGGCCATGTCAGCATGAAGGCGCAGGGGCTGATCTGAGCCGGCCGGGCCCGATCAGTTCATTTGTCTGATCGGACAAGCTTGATATCGCAGCCGGCCGCCCAGGCGTGGACATCCTCGCGGCGCAGCGCTGTCGCCATCAAGTCGGGGAACTGATCGGGGGTGCAGGCGAAGACCGGCAGGCCGAGTGCGGCAACGTGGCCCGACAGCGCGGGATCGTACGATGGCCGCAAGGTGTCGGTCAGTGCCAGCAGCACGATGACGTTGACGCCGATCGTCACCAGCCGGGCCACACGGTCGACCAGCGCATCGGCGTTGCCGCCCTCGTACATGTCGGAGATCAGCACCAGATGGGTCTTCGACGGCCGCTCGATCAGGCCTTCGCAATAGGCCATCGCCCCATTGATGTCGGTGCCGCCACCGAGCTGGATGCCGAACAGCACCTCGACCGGGTCGGCGAGATCGTGGGTAAGGTCAACGATTGCGGTGTCGAAGCAGACCAGCTTGGTCTTCACTACCGGCAGCGACGCCATCACGGCGGCAAAGATCGACGCATAGACCACTGATGTCGCCATCGATCCCGATTGGTCGACGCACAGCACGACCTCGTCGAGATCGACGATACGACGCTGCTGGCGCATGAAGCCGATCAGCTTCTCCGGCACGACGGTGCGATATTCGGGCTGATAGTGCCGCAGATTGGCCTGTATCGTGCCCGGCCAGTCGATATCGGCGTGGCGTGGGCGGCTGGTCCGCCGTGACCGGTCGAGGGCGCCGCGGATCGCCTCGGCGGTCCGGCATTCGAGCCGTGCCATCAATTCGGCGACGACCTTGCCGATGACCAGCCGCGCCGTGGCGCGGGTCTTTTCGGGCATGACGCCGCGCAGCGACACACGATCAGCGACGAGATTCACATCGGCCTCGAGCGTCGCCAACAGTTCCGGTTCGAGCAGCATCTGGCGCAGGCCCTTGCGCTCGAAGGCATCCTCCTGGATAATCTGGACGACAGAAGCCGGGAAGAATTCGCGGATGTCGCCCAGCCATTTGGCAACGCGCGGTGCTGAGCCGCCGAGGCCACCGCGGCCCTTCTTTTCGTCGTCACTCTCACCGTACAGTGCCGACAGCGCCGCCGACAGCCGCGTGCCCTCGCCGTCGGAGTCGACTCCAATCGCCAGCATCCAGCGCCGTTCGCGTTCCTGGGTACCGGTCATGGCGCGCGTCCGTCCAGGATACCGGTGACACGGGCAAAGTGCGCCGGCCACAGCGCCGCAGCGCCGCCCAACAGCCGGTAACCGGCGGCGGCACCTGCGGCCTTGTCGAACACCGCATCGAACAGCCGCCGCCGTTCGGCACGGTCGAGCGCCGAAAACACCCGGCGGAACAGCGGTAGGCAGGCGGTGAATTCCTCCTCTGCAAGCGTCAGCAGCCAGCCATCGACAGCACGGCGCAAAGGTGCGTCATGGATCATCCCGGCCGCCGAACCGACGAAAAAGCCGTCGAAAAAGCCGGCCGCGTCGGCCATCGGCGTGCCGGGCGACAGCATCCGGCCGAGCAAGTCGGCAGCAGCGTCGGCGCTCAGCTGATCGGTCTCATAGAGCAGCCGCGCCGCCAGCCCGGTGATCAACCGCGCGGTCTGCGGATCGTCCAGCAACTGCTGCCACGCGTGCCGCCAGCTGTCGCCGCTCTCGGTGGCCAGCTCGGCGAGCTGGATGGCGCTGTTGGCCGCAAGGATCGCGCCGCGCAGCCCGTTTGCCGCCTCGGCATCGGGGTTGCGCGCCGCATAGGGCAACGCCAGCGCCGCCTGGACGACGATGCGCGGCATCAGCCCTGCCAGATGTTCGGCGGTTCCGGCGCGCGCCTCGCCAAAGCGGACGATATCGGCCATCGGCGGCGAGGTCTTCAACAACATGCCGCAATCGCTGGTCAGCGCGGCACGTGTTTCGAGCGTGTCACTACCGAAGGTGGCAGCGGGCCCCAGATCGGCGAGCATCGCTGTCCGCACCAGTTCGGCCAGCCGGCCGAGATCGGCTTCGTCCTGCATGGCGGCGATCATCCGCGCCGCTGCTGCCTCGGCGATCGTCGCGCCGTGAATCAGGTTCTCGACAAGCCGCACTGCGAATTCGGGCTGCCACCACCGCTGCCAGTTTTCGCGGAAGGTGCCGCGGCTTCGCCCCGCATCGGCGCTGGGCGGAACCGCATTCCTTGCCACGTTGCTCGCAACACGAACGGGCTGACAGTCGTGTCATATTTATTGATGGTGATGATTCGCTGCGAATGGCGAATAGCCAGTCGTTGAGCCTGGCGGGCTTTGTGGTGGCGACCTATCCCGATGCGCGCTCCGCGATGCTCCACATCCATGCCGAGTTTGACGGCGTCATTGTCAGCGATATCTGCATGCCGGAGATGGACGGTCTGCAACTGTTTCGCGCGGTCCAGAAGATCGATCCTGAGATCCCGGTCATGCTGATCACGGGGCATGGCGATGTCGCCATGGCGGTTGCGGCCCTGACGGCCGGTGCCCATGATTTCCTGACCAAACCATTTGCCTCCGACCACCTGATCGCCACCGTGCGGCGCGCATGCAATTTGCGGGCGCTTCTGCTTGAAAACCGCCGCTTGCGCCAGTTGGCTGACCTGGCCTCCCGGAAGTCGCCGCTTATCGGCGAAACACCGGCGATGGTTCGGTTGCGAGACACGATCGGGCAGATTGCCGCAGCGAATGTAGATGTCACTGTCGAAGGTGAGACGGGAACCGGCAAGGAACTGGTCGCTGATATGCTCCACCGTGCCAGCCGCCGCCGCGCCCATGCCTTTGTGTCGGTGGCGTGCGGCGCCGTTTCTGCGGATGTCGTGGAAAGCGATCTTTTTGGCGATCCTGCCGCAACCCACACGCGGACCCGAATGAGCCAGATCGAGACAGCACACAAGGGCACGCTGTTTCTTGATGATGTCGATCGCCTGCCGCTGTCGGCGCAATCGCGGCTGATGCAGCTGCTGGACGACGGGATGCTCCGCGGCCGATTTGCCGGAACCGGGCGACCGATCGATATCAAGATAATCGCGAGTTGCGGGAGCGAATTGCTTCTTGCGGTTCGCGAGGGACGCTTTCGCGAAGATCTCTACTACCGTCTCGACATGGCGCGGCTCGTGCTGCCACCGCTGCGTGATCGCAAGGCAGCTTTGCCGCTGTTGTTCGGCCACTTCGTCCAAGAGGCGCTGCCCAATGCGACTGCCGCGTGGCCGGACATGACAGAAGGCATGCGCCGGCGCCTGGTTGATCATGATTGGCCGGGAAATGTCCGGGAACTGAAGTCCTTTGCAGTCCGGTTCGCCCTGGGCCTCCTCGAAACATCGACCATCGAAGCCGATCCCGCTACGATATTTTCCCTTTCCGAACGAGCCCGAATGTACGAGGAGTTGATGATCCGTGAGGTGCTGATACGGTACAACGGTGACGTTGCGACGGCAGTTCACGACCTCAAGCTGCCGCGCAAGACATTCTACGACAAGCTTACCAGGCACGGAATCGACATCCGCCATTTTCGCAGGAAATAGCCGTACTGGCTCTGCACGCTGGTGATGTGGGGTCTTGGCCATTTCGGGGCTGCCCGGTCGGCATCCGCGAGCGTTCCGTCCACGCGCCATGTCATCTTGATCAATACCTCTCCCCATTGCTGCTGCAAGCCTGTAGAATTGGGCAATGGAGCCTGGCATGCCACGCAATACACGTCGCAGCTCAGGGGGCAGCTCAGGGGGTAGCTCAAGGGGCGGCACAAGGCGCAGGGCGGGTAACGGACTTCGGCCGATCCTGCTGTTTTTTGCGGTGGCGCCGCTTGCCA
>JANYCM010000088.1 GCA_025360285.1 Sphingomonadales bacterium | reverse complement strand
TCCATGCGGTGCGGCAGGCCAGGGTAACTGCGCAGACCGAGGTCGATCTGGCCGGGAGTCAGACCCAGCGCGGCACAGGCGGCCACGGCAGCGCGGGCGTTCTGGAGATTGTGCGGGCCTTGCAACGTCGGCCATTGTGACTGGTTGCCGGCGTCGACATCCTCGATAAAGTGGATTGAAGGTTCTTCGGATCCTTCCAGAACATCGAATTGGGCTTCTGCATCCCAGCCCACAATGGCCGTGCGGAAGGGCGATTGCATGGCAAACAGCCGCGCCTTGGCTGCGGCATAGGCTGCGACGCTGCCATGGCGTTCAAGATGATCGGGCGTGATGTTGAGCAGAATGGCGACATCGCAATCGAGACTGAAGGTGATGTCGATCTGGTAGCTGCTGAGTTCAAGAACGTAGACGCCGCCGGCCGGCAAAGCGTCCTGCGACAGAATTGGCAGGCCGATATTGCCGCCCATCAGGTTCGGCACGCCGGCGGCTTTGAGGATGTGGTGGATCAACGCTGTTGTCGTCGATTTGCCGTTGGTGCCGGTGATTCCGACGACCTTGTGCGCCGGCAATGCGGCGCGCGCGTGGGCGAAGAGTTCGATATCGCCGATAACGGGGACGCCGGCGGCGGTCGCCTTGACGAACAGCGGCGCCGAACGTGGCACGCCGGGCGATACGACCAGCGCATCGAGGCGTGACAGGTCGGTATCGTGCAAATTGGTCAGCGCGCCGTCAAAGCCAGCGCGCGCTGCTTCACCATCATCCCAGTTCAACGTGGTCGCGCCCGACGCCATCAGCGCGGCAACAGTCGCCTTGCCGCTGCGGGCGAGGCCATAGACCCCATAGGTTTTCCCGGCAAAGGCGTGACTGGTGATCATCGCAGTTTCAGCGTCGCCAGGCCGGCGAGCGCCAGCACGATGGCGATGATCCAGAAGCGTATGACGACGGTCGATTCGGCCCAGCCCTTTTGTTCAAAATGGTGATGGATCGGTGCCATTCGGAAGACACGCTTGCCGGTCGTCTTGAAGCTTACAACCTGAACGATGACGCTGACGGTTTCGAGGACGAATAGCCCGCCGATCAAGATCAGCACCAGTTCATGATGGGTGATGACCGCAATGGTGCCCAGCGCACCGCCCAGTGCCAGGCTGCCGGTATCGCCCATGAATACCGCCGCCGGCGGCGCATTGTACCAGAGAAAGCCGAGGCAGGCGCCGATGAGCGCCGCGCAAAATACCGCCAGTTCGCCGGAGCCGGGCACGTGATGAATGCCGAGATAATCCGAAAAGCGAATGTTGCCAACCAGATAGGCAATGATAGCAAAGGCTGTGACAGCAATAATCACCGGCATGGTCGCGAGCCCATCGAGCCCGTCGGTGAGGTTCACCGCATTGCCAAAGCCAGTGACGATAAAGGCGGCGAAGGCAATGTAGAACAGCCCCAAGGCCAGGCCATAGTCTTTCAGGAAGGGCAGATACAGCGTCGTGCCGGTGCGGCTGGCGATCCAGGTACAAGCGAGGCCGGCGATGAAGAATTCGATCAGCAAACGCGTGCGGCCAGACACACCCTTGTGGCTGCGCTTGGTCACCTTGTCATAATCATCCATGAAGCCGATGGCACCAAAGCCCAGGGTGACGAACAGCGCCGCCCAGACAAAGCCATTACCGGTGTCCATCCACAGCAGCGTTGAAACAGTCAGGGCGATGAGGATCATCAGGCCACCCATCGTCGGTGTGCCCTTTTTGGTCAGCAGGTGCGAGGCCGGGCCGTCCTCGCGGATCGGTTGGCCCTTGCCTTGCCTTGCCCTCAGGAAGGTAATGAAGCGCGGACCAATGATCAGCGCAATGGCCAGCGCCGTCACCAAAGCGCCAACCGAGCGGAAGGTGATATAGCGGAACAGGTTGAGGACGCCCTCAAATCCCGCCCAATACGCCAGCGCGTTGATCAAGACAGACCCTCCCGGCCCTTAAGTGCCGCCACCACGTCACCAAGCCTGAGGCTGTTCGAACCCTTGACCAGAAGCACATCATCGGCAGCGAGCAGCCGATCTATTTCGGTCTGCGCCGCAGCCGCATCGGCGACGTGGCGCACATCTAGCCGCCGGGCCAATGCCACCGCCAGCGGTTTCATCGGATTACCCACAAGAATTATGGCCGAAAGCCCGGCGGCGACTACATGTTGTGCCAAATCACCATGAAATTCATCGGATCGATCGCCCAGCTCCAGCATCGCCCCCAGGATGGCGAGGCGGCGGCCGTGCCGCGCCGGGGTGATTTCGCCAATCACCGCCAGTGAGGCTGCCATCGACGCCGGGTTGGCATTATAGCTTTCGTCGATGACTACGGCCGGGCCGGTTTCGGTGGCAACGCGCAGACGCTGGCCTCGTCCCGGCAGATCACTTAGTTCCGCAAGCGCCAGTCCGGCCAGGGCCAGATCGCCGCCGGCGGCATGAATGGCGGCGAGCACCGCCAGGGCATTGCCGACCCAATGCCGCCCGGCCATGCCGATCTTGAAAGTCAGCCGGTGCTCACCGATGCGTGCCGTGACGCAGGAGCAATCAGGGTGAAGGACAAAGCGTTCGGCAACGACATCGGCACCACGTTCCAGGCCAAAGGTGATAATGCGGTCAGCATAGGGGCGGGCATGGACGATCAGGCGGTCGCGGTGGGCACTGTCATAGGGCAGGATGGCGGTACCACCCGCTTGTAATCCTTGAAAGATTTCGCCCTTGGCATCGGCAATCGCCACTTCATCGGCAAAATATTCGATGTGTGCCGATGCCACCCAGGTGACAATGGCGATGTGCGGGCGCACCAATTGCGTCAGCGCCGCCAGTTCGCCGGCGTGGTTCATGCCCATTTCGAAGACGCCGAAACGGCAGTCGCGGGGCATGCGGGCGAGGCTGAGCGGCACGCCAGTGTGGTTGTTATAGCTTTTGACGGAAGCGTGGACGGCATCGGGGGCGAAGCGGCCGAGGGCCAGGCGCAAGGCTTCCTTGACGCCGGTCTTGCCGACCGACCCCGTCACGCCGATGCGCAGCGCCGGGGACCGGTCGCGCGCGGCCACGGCCAGCGCGGTCAGCGCAGCGCTGGTATCGGCGACAAGAACATGCGGATAATCAACGGGTTGCGAGACCAACAGCCCGGAGGCGCCGCGAGCCATGGCCTGGGGCAGAAAGTCATGCCCATCCGCCGCCTCCCCCTTCAGCGCGACGAACACTTCGCCGCCGACGACTTCGCGACTGTCGAACGTCACGCCGTTCGCGTCAAAATTCCCATTCGCAACCCCTTGTGTTGCAAGTGCAATTTCGCTGGCGTTCCACAGCGGCATCATTGTGCGCACTCCCGCGCCACCTGGACATCGTCGAAGGGAAGCACCCGATCGCCGATGATCTGCCCGCTTTCATGGCCCTTGCCGGCAATGAGGACGATATCGTTGGGGCCGGCGGCGGCGATGGCGGCGGCGATGGCCTGGCGGCGATCGGCGACTTCATGCGCCTTGGGGGCAGCGGCAGCGATGGCGGCACGGATCAACGCCGGGTCCTCCGATCGCGGATTATCGTCTGTTATGAAGATGTTATCGGCAACTTGCGTGGCCACCTCACCCATCAGCGGGCGCTTGCCCTGGTCGCGGTCGCCGCCGGCGCCGAACACCAGATGCAGCCGGCCCCTGCTATGCGGCCGCAACGCCGCAGCTGCCGCCGCCAGTGCATCGGGGGTATGGGCATAATCGACGTAAACCGCTGCGCCAGAACGGGAAATCACCGCGCGCTCCAATCGGCCACGCACCGGCTGCACCCGCGCCAGATTGGCCAGGGTTGCCGCCACGCCCCCCCCGGTGGCAATCACCAGCCCGGCGGCGAGCAGCGCGTTCGCCGCCTGATACGCCCCGATCAGCGGGAGATTCACGGTGAATTGCCGGCCGTCAGCGGTGATTTCGAGTAGTTGGCCAAGCGCTGACGGGGTGCGCGACCGGAGTTGGAGGGCTTCGCCGCGGGCGCCAACGGTCAAAACGCGGAGATGGCGTGTTTTTGCGGCGTCAATCACCCGGCCGGACCAGGGATCATCATCGGCCCACACCACCACCGCGCCGCCCGGATCGACGACGTCGCGCACCAGCCGCAGCTTGGCGGTGAAATAGCTTTCCATGTCGCCATGATAGTCCAGATGATCACGCGACAAATTGGTGAAGGCGGCGGCGGCAACCGGCAGGCCTTCGGTGCGGTACTGGTCCAGCCCATGGCTGCTGGCTTCGAAGCTGGCGTGGGTGACGCCTTCGCGCTGCAACCCGGCCATGGTGGCGAGGAAGGTGACGACATCGGGCGTGGTCAGCCCCGTTGAAATCTGGTCATGCGCTGTGGTCACCCCCAGCGTGCCGATGCTGGCGGCGACATGCCCGGCCTGGCGCCATAATTGCCGGGTCAGTTCGGCGGTGCTGGTCTTCCCATTGGTGCCGGTGATGGCAACGGTGGTGGCCGGAAACGGCCCGAAGAAATGCGCCGCCAGCCGCGCGAACGGCGAACGCGGTTCATCGGCGTAAATCGCCAGCGCGCCGCCAACCACCACCCCTGGCCGGGTCACCACAGCGATGGCACCCGCGGCAATGGCGGCGGGGATATAATCCTCGCCATTCACCCGCGCGCCGCGAAACGCCCCGAAGATCGTGCCGGGTGCCACCTTGCGGTGATCGAGCGCAAAGCCGGTGACGAGCGAGTCGGCAATGGGTCCGGCGAAACCGGGCAGCACGGCGCTGACCAGGGCCGGCAACAACATGGCTATTCCTTCACGATTTCGCCGGTATCGTGCATCAGGCCCGACACATCGATATCGCGGCCCGAATCGGGCTGCACCCCCAGAATCGGCCCGATGCGCTGCACCAGCCGGGCGATCATCGGCGCCACCACCATGCCGGCGGTCTTGAGGCCGCTGCTGGCCTTGCTGCCCTTGGGATCATCGATCATGGCGATGATGACATAGCGCGGTGCCTCCATCGGAAAGGCGGCGGCAAAGGTCGAAACATTGTGGCCGCTCAGATAGACGCCATTGCGGTTCTTGGTCGCCGTGCCGGTCTTGCCGCCGACATGATAGCCCGGCGCATTGGCGGTCTTGCCGGTGCCCTTCAGCACCACCAGCCGCAGCAGCGCGCGCATCGTGTCGGATGTCGCCTGGCTGAACACCCGCCGCCCCGCCGGCACCGCGCCGGGCGCACGCTTCAACAGGGTCGGTGGCCGGTAGATGCCGCCATTGACAAGGGTGGCATAACCGCTGGCCAGATGCAGCGGCGTCACGCTGATGCCATGGCCATAGCCGATGGTGGCGATCGCCGCCTCCCGCCAGTCGCTGACCGCCGGAAAGCCCGGAGTCTTGCGTTCGCCGATCTCGATATCGACCGGCTTGAAAAAGCCCAGCGCCTCCAGCATCGCCCGCTGGCTGTCGCGGCCGGTTTCCAGCGCGATGCGCGCCGTGCCGATGTTGGAGGAATGGATGAAGATTTCCGGCACCGTAAGCCAACGGTTGAGGGCATGGTCATCATGGATGAGATGGCCGGGGAGTTGCAGCGGGCGTGAGGCATCCCAGGTCCGCGACATCGAGGTGATGGTGCCCGCCGACAGGCCATTGGCGAGCGTGAACGCCTTGAAGGTGCTGCCCAGTTCATAAGTGCCGGCGGTGGCGCGGTTCAAATAGCCATCCTGGGTTCCGCGCCCCGGCGCATTGGGATCGAAATCGGGCAGCGAGACCATGGCGACGACTTCGCCGGTGGCGATATCCATCACCACGCCGGCGGCGCCATCGGCCTGCTGGTCAAGCATGACACCGCGGATTTCATCGGCCAGCGCCTGCTGCGCGCGCACATCGAGCGACAGCACCAGCGGCGTGCCGCGCGTCGCCGGGTCGGCGAGCCGCGCCTCGCGCGCCCGTTCCATGCCGATCATTCCATGGCCCCGGTCATCGGTGTAACCAATGGCGTGGGCGGCAAGGTCGGCGTTGGGATACAGGCGCTGGGCCTCGCGCTTCAGATGGATGGCGGGTTCGCCCAGATCATTGATGCGCTTGGCCTCGCTGGGCAGCACGCGGCGGGCGATATAGCGGAATTCATCGCGGCTGGTCAGTTCGGCAAGGATCTGTGCCGGGGTACGATCGGTCAGGATGGCGGCGATCTTGCCGGCGAGCAGCGCCAATTGCGCCGGTTTGGTGGCGAGCTTTTGCGGTTCGACGGCAATGGCATAGGCTTCAAAGGTCTGCGCCAGTTCAACACCGTTGCGATCGACAATATCGGCGCGCGGCGGCGCATCTACGAGGCGCGCGCGCGGCGGCGCCGGCCGCGCCTCGAGGATGGAAAGATCGATCAGTCGCACCGTCAGCGCCGCCGGCACGACCATGAAGGCAAGCAGCAGCCAGCCGAGCCGTGCGCGCGCCGCGTCACGCGCGCTGCGACGTTGCCCCGGAATGCGCGGCACCGGCAACGGCCCGGCCGCGGTGATGGCAAAGGGCGGCGGCATCAATGTGCTGCTGCCGGCAAAAGGTCACGCGGGGCGGCGGCACCGGCGGCTGCCACGTCATCGACCGGACTGTTCAGCGCGGGCCGCGCCGGGGCTTCATAGCTGGCGCGCAGCAGGCGCGCCGGCTGGCCGACCGGCACGCGGCGCGCCACCGGAATGATGACGCTGTCATTCCCCGGCGGCGCTGTGGTCGCCGCCACCTGGACAACCCCGGCGGGTGCGACGGGCGCCTGCGGCGGCGTGACGGCATAGCGCAGCGCCGGCGTGCCGGACGGTGCAGCGAAGCTGGCCAGTTGCACGGGGGAGCGCAGGAACTGCCAGGCCAGCGGCGCGGCCATCGCCGTGCCATCGCGCCGGGCCAATTGGCCATGCCAGCTCTGGATATAGCCGGTGCGCGACAGGTTGATCAGTTCCAGCCGCAAATTCCGCATATCCTTGGCGTCGGCGGCAAGTTGACGTTGCAGCTTTTCAACCTCGGCGCGTTCGGTCGCGGCCTGAAGGTTGACCGCCGAACAGCCGACACCTGACCCGATCGTTACCAACAGCATCAGGGCCGTTCCAAGATATTGGCTCATCAGTGCCTCACACGGCTGGGGGTGACGGGGGCGGTGGACGCCGCCGGCCAGGCCGGCGCGCGGCTGCGCACGGCGGCGCGCAGCGTCGCCGACCGGGCACGGGGGTTGGCGGCGATTTCGGCGGCACTGGCGCGCACGGCGCGGGCCGGACGTTCGAAACTCGGCACCCGCAGCGCCGGCGCCTGCGGCAGGTGGCGCGATCCGGCGGGGGCGCCGCCCGACCGATCGCGCAGGAACGCCTTGACCCGGCGGTCCTCGGCCGAATGAAAGCTGACCACCGCCAGACGGCCGCCGGGGCGCAGCAATTGTTCGGCCGCCACCAGCCCGGCATCCAACTGGCCAAGTTCATCGTTCACATGGATGCGCAGCGCTTGAAAGCTGCGGGTGGCGGGATCGGACTTCTTGCCAGGCTGCGTGCCAAGCACCGAGCGGACGAGGCGGGCGAGTTGCGATGTGCGGGTCAGCGGCCGGTCATTGACGATGGCGCGGGCGATGCGGCGGGCACCGGGTTCATCGCCCAGGTGAAACAGCACGTCGGCGATTTCGGCCTCGCTGGCGCTGTTGATGAAATCGGCGGCGGTCATGCCATCCTGGCCCATGCGCATGTCAAGCGGGCCATCGGTCTGGAAGGAAAAGCCGCGTTCGGGCTGATCAATCTGCATCGATGAAACGCCGATATCAAAGGCGATGGCATCGACGGCGGTGACGCCGTGTTCGGCCAGCCCCGCCACCATGTCGGCAAACGGACGGTTGATCAGCGTGATGACGGCATTGGCGGCGAGATCCGCGTTCAGCGCAATGGCGCTGGCATCGCGATCAAAGCCATAGCCATGGCCGATGCCGGCGGCGATGGCGGCGCGCAGATAGCCGCCGGCACCCAGCGTCGCATCGACATAGATATCACGAGGGCGCAGCGCCAACGCCGCCATGGTTTCGCCCTGCAGGACGGCGATGTGCGGGGTGGTGGCGGCGATCACGACACCGGTTCCCGATCAGGATCAAGGCCCCGCGATTCGAGTTCAAAGCGCAGGCCCGCCAGCCGACGCGGCGGCAGATCGGCGCGGGCGAGATAGCGCCAGGGGTTCCAGGCTTCGAAGAAGCGCCCGCCGGCGATGAACCAGACATGGTTCTTGATAAAACCAGCCTGTTTGAGCGAGCCGGGCAACACGATGCGCCCGGCATCGTCGATGGTCAGTGGCAGGACATCGCCAAAAGCCGATGTTGCCGCATCATCGGCTTCGCGGCTGACGTCATTTTCGAACCGCGCGTCGTGCTGGGCAAGCAGTCGGGCGAAATAGGACTTGTCATAGCCGACCAGGCAATCGGCGGTGCGCGATGGGCCGAGGCGCAGTTCCTTGCCGCTGGTATTGGCCAGGATGACAGCGCGATAGTCAGCCGGGATCGACAGCCGATTTTTCTGATCGACCGTGTTCAGCGCATTACCGAAGAAAAGCTCATCTGCCACCGCACCGCCCTGGCAATGCCGGCGGCGGGGACAGCGATGATGTTACCGGTTCACCCCGGCCCTACCCCATCGAAACCCCACGCAAGAGCGATGCCGCCCGCATTGTGGGTAACGCATAGCATGGGATTTTATAGTCCTCAATGGTCTTTCATGGTCCAGACACGCGATTCATGGGGACAACCATGGGGAAACAGGGCGCAGAACGGGTTCAGCCCGCTCCGGAATGGCGCCGGGCGGGCTGTGGACAAGTCTGTGGTTGAAAAGGCCGGAAAACCGCCGGCCAGCGATGCCTGATGCGGCGGTTCGGGTCACTTTGATGTCGGTGCCGCCGGGCCGCTGGCCCCAGGGGCGACGCCCAGCACGGCGAGCGATTCGCCGTGCGCAGCTTCGGCGAAACGCGGCTGGGCCGGCCGCAGCCCGGCCGCGGCCACAAGGATGAGCAGGAAGATTGCCGCCATGCCCGTAAGCCCGAGCCGCACCCGCTGCGCCGCCGCGACCTGGACAACCCGGGAGGCAGCGCGAACAGCAGCACTTCGGGCACCGGCGGGCGCCACCGAAAACTCCGTAGAAGACTGCGCAGACCGATTCGCTGGTTGTGCCAATTGCCTGACCCTTTTTATGCTTGATGCTTTATGCCGTTCCGCCACCGGTCGTTGCCGGCAGGGTCGCTTTT
>JANYCM010000035.1 GCA_025360285.1 Sphingomonadales bacterium | reverse complement strand
GTTGATGTGCCGCCGGGCATAGCCGATCCCGACAAGGCCATAATCGACCCGATGTTCAACGATCCGGTGCTGTTCTGGCGGGTCATTTCGGCGCCAAAGAACATTTATGAGCCGGAACCCTATTTCTATTGGCCGGCCGGCGTCGTGGCGGGGGCGCCCCGGCCCTTGCCAACATTGGCCGCGGGTGCGCCGACAACGATCCCCACAGCGGCGCTGGACGATATTGCCAAATGGGCAGAGGCGCAGAACAGCAATGCCCTGGTTGTCATCCATAAGGGTGTTGTCCAGTTGGAACGCTATTGGCACGGCACCAGGCCGACCGATCTGGCCAATGGCCGCGCGATTTCCCGCAGCATCACACCGCTGCTGTTGGGCTTTGCCGTTGCCGACGGCAAAGTTCGCCTCGACGATCCGATCGGCCGTTTCATCACCGAATGGAAGGATGATGCGCGGGGCCGGATTACGGTGCGCCAGCTGGCGCAAAACGTCTCGGGGCTTGAAGTTGCGCCCAGCCTGCCTGTCACCCAGGTGCTTGGCAACAAGGACCTTTGCCTGACCTATTGCGGCGATGTCGTACGTGCGGCGCTGAATTATGATTATGCCATGGCGCCGGGCCAACGCTTTGAATCCGCGCAGGAAAATATGCAACTTCTGGCGCTGGTCGTCGAACGAGCGACCGGCACGCCGATCCAGACTATGCTGTCGGAACGGGTGTGGAAGCCGGTCGGCGCGTCCGATGCCGAAGTGCAACTGGATCGACCCGGCGGCGCGGCGCGCATGATGTGCTGCATGCGGGCCACCGCAATCGATTGGGCGCGACTGGGCCTGTTGGTGATGCAGGACGGCAGATGGGAAGGCCGTCAGGTGATTCCCAAGGGCTGGGTTCAGACAATGGCCACGCCATCCGATCGTAACCGCAATTTCGGGCTTGGCCTGTGGCTGGGAACGCCTTTTGTTGCCAAGCGCACCTATTTCGAAAACCAGCCCGGCGTTATCCCGCAGTCGGAGCCCTTCCTTGCTAACGATGTGCGCATCATGGAGGGCGGCGGCTTTCGCACCGTCTTCATGGTACCATCGCAGCAACTCGTCATTTACCGGCACGGGCCGGCCAGCCCGAATTGGGACCATGCCTATCTCGTGAACACCGTTTTGCGCAGCCTGGCGCGCAAATGAAGGCAATGCGGCAGCGCTGGCCCCGGTGGCGGGTCGTCACGGTTGCGGCGGCATTCGGGGTATTTCCCGCCGTGCTGCCGGCAAAATCCTTCTATGTTGCGGGCACTGGCGGCGTTCCGCTGGCGGTGACGGAAGTGGGGCCGAAGGCGGGCCCGGAAATCCTGTTCCTGCATGGCCTGGGGCAGGGGCGTGAAAGTTTCCGGCCGCAGCTCGATTCAGAGCTGACGAAAAAATACCATATGGTGGCCTTTGATCTTCGCGGCCATGGCATGTCGGGCAAGCCGTGGGACGAAGCCGCTTATACCAACCCCGCGACATGGGCGGACGATATCGCCAAAGTGATGGCGGCGACCGGGATGAAGCGTCCCGTCGTCGTTGCCTGGTCATATGGCACGCTGGTGGCCGCCGACACGATCCGCGCCCAGGGCGCAGCGTCGCTGTCGGGGCTGATGTTGGTCAGTTCGGTTGGCGGCCTGGTCAAGGCGCCGCCGCCGGTCGGCCCGGCTCCGGCTGATCTTGTCAGATCCCGCAAACTGCGCGCCAGTGCCGAATTGGCCGATCAGCAGGAGGCGCAACGGCTTTTGGCGCCTTATCTGACGGCCGGGGCCACAGCCCCCGGCTGGCGGAACATGGCGATCACGCTGGGCATGATGGTGCCGCCCTTTGTCGACGTTGCGCTGCGCAAGCATATGGCCCTCAACCGCGATCTCGTGCCCGCGCTGAAGCTGCCGATACTTGTGGTGTTCGGAAAGCGGGATGCCGCCATTGACCCGGCGACCGTCGACGCCCTGGTCGCACAAGTGCCGGGCGCGCGTGCCAGCCGCTATGACCGATCGGGCCATTCCCCCTTCGCCGAGGACCCGGCCCGCTTCAATGCGGAGCTGTCCGGGTTTGTTGACAGCGTCTGGCACGGAGCGCCCGAATGATTTCACGCAGGGTCATGCTGGCGGCGGTGCCTTTGCTGGGTGCGGCGCGCAGCGCCGATGCGGCAATTTCGATGACGCCGGCGGATCGGCTGGAAACGATGATCCGGATGCGCGGCAGCACCGATGGCCGGATGTGTGCCGGCTGGCTCGATGCGGTACGGGTGACCGTCATCGATGGCGAGATCGTGCCCTTTTGCCGGATCCTGGCGGGTACGCTTTCGCGCTTTGAAAAGCGCGGGGATGGGTATGACGCGACTGTGCTGGAAGTCGCTTATTATCTGCATCCCGATACCGGTGCGATTCTCGATACATTCCGATTTCCCGGCGCGGCCGATCCCGTTGCGGTGCCCGCCTATCGCACCGGCCCCACAAAAGTGCGCTATTCGGTGGGGCTTGATGAATGGGAAGACTTTAACCCGGCGGCTAAGAATGCGGCATCGGCGAATTTTGCCCCCAGGGCATCGGTCCACCTTCAGCGTGACATTGGTGTCCCCAGTCTGGACGACGGATCGATCTATCTGCGCTCCGACGAATATGGCAGGGTCTATCCTGACCGGATGGCGCCCCCGACGGTCTTCTACCGGGAATGGATGATATGGCGTGCCGCTGCCCGCGACGTGGTGGAGGGCAAGGAGCCGGGTGTGCCGGCCGATTTCATGTATTCGGCACTGTCGAGCTGGCGCCCCTGGATGAAGATGGGGTCGATAAAGGGCCATACAGCGGAAAATGGCCGCGGCGCAAAACTTCGTGGCCCAGAGGATTTTCCGGCGGAATTGCGCGCGTTGATCGCCCGGAAGGACCCCGATGTGCTGCGCGATCCCATTCGCATCCTTGGCTGACGCGGTGTTCGTCCGCCCGGCTGGAAGCGCTGCGTGCTGATTACGTCGGCATCGCCGCCCTGGCCGCGCTCATGCCGGCGATGCGGCCAAGGGTGATCGCTGAACCAAGGCCCATGGCCGGCAGATAGCCCCAGTAGGATGGCCCCGATACGCCCCGCGCCGAGCCGCCGCCGGCAAACAGATTCGCAAATCGGCTGCCATCGGTGCGCACCACCCGCGCCTCGCCATCAATCATCAACCCGCCCTGCGTGTGATAAATCGCCCCGCAGACCTTGATGACATGCAGCGGAAACTGCGGCGGGCGGTCCTTGCCCCAGACCCGGCCAAAGCTGTCGGTTGCACCGGCACGGGCTTCAAGCTCCGCCAGTGTTCGTGCAACCACAGCCGGATCGGCACCGATCATCGTGGCCAATGTCCCCACGTTTTCGGCGCCGCGGATCGCGCCGGTATCGCGTAGCGCCTGCACCTCCAGCGTATAGGCACACAGCGCTTCGATTGCCGCATCGAACACCACCCAGGCGGTGCCGCCGGGCTGCGCCATCACCGGGTGCACCATGCCGGCGATATCGTCCACTTCATCAACAAAGCGCCGGCCGGCGCTGTTCAGCAGCACCCCGCCTTCGACAAGAATGCCCGGCGGCACCGTGATGCCATGCGGATCGGCCAGCATCGCATAGCCCTGGTAACTGCCCATATCGGCAAGTGCGGCACCAAGGTCCGCCCCCAGCCGGATGCCATCGCCGCGGTTGCCCTCATGGCCATTATGCCGGGCGGTGGCGGCTTCCGGCATATGGGCGCTGACCATCGCATGATTGGCGGCAAAGCCACCACAGGCTAGGATAAGGGCGCCGCAGCCGATCGCCTCGCGGGCCCCGTCCGGGCGTTCGACGATGATGCCATACACTATGTCACCATCGGCAATGATCTCGACAAGGCGCGCCTGCATCAACACATCGATGCCGCGTTCGGCGAGCTTCTGGTGCAAAAACTGCACCATGTCGGCACCGCCATGGCCGGGCCAGCCATGCAGGCGTTGCCGGCTATGGCCATAGGCGGCGCGAAAGCCGAGATCGAGTTCGAACGGATAGCCGATGTCCGCGGACAGCCAGTCGAGGCAGGGGCCGGACCCGTCGGCGATGGCCCGGGCGATGGCCGGATCGGTCTGGCCACGCGTCTTGGCAACAATATCGGCAAACAGCTGGTCCGCGCTGTCGTCGATACCCAGCAATGCCTGTTGCGCGGTGCCGGCCGCACACATCAGGCCCTGCGACATGGCGGTGGTGCCGGTCGGCTTCGCATCCTGTTCGATGAGCAATACTTCGGCGCCGGCGGCATCGGCAGCCAGGGCCGCCACCGCGCCGCAAGCGCCGCCGCCGACCACTACCACCGGAACTGCGAATTCAAACTCTCTCATAGGCTAGAGCACCGTGTGGCTGATGGGAGTTGGCTCCCGATCGTTTCAGATCGGCTTGGGCGGCTTAGGCCGGTTTTCCGCCTTGTAAACTTCAAAGCTGGTTACGTTAGGCGCCACCCATTTTTCCGGGGCTTCCATGAAGCGCGGAAAATGCTTTTCAGTATAGGCGCGGATATCCTTGGGCAATTCGTCGGCGGACGCCAGTGATTTGGTGTGGCTGCGATAGAATAAATGGCCCGGCCTGTTGCCCATAAGCATCCAGGGCAGCCAGGTGCCCAGCCGTTGCCAGCCACCATGCGTCGGGATGCGATCCAGGTTGCGCCAATTTTCCAGATCGGCCCGCTTGGCCACAAATTGCAGATATTCCGAAACGCGGACATATTCACCGCCGGTGCTTTCACGCGGCCATTCCTTGGGGTCGAGGACGTTTTTCCAGCGGGTGTTCACATCAAAGCTGGTCATCGCAATGTCGCCCATCATCGTCCAGGGCAGCATCAGCGGAAATTTGGTGACCTGGCCTTCGCCCAGCTTGGCTTCGATCATCGGGCCAATCGTGGCGTTCACCGGGTCGTTATGGATGTGCGACACCGCGACGACTTCGTCGATAATCGGATTTTTCCAGCTTTCCATGATCGCGCCGGTGCGCAGATCCTTGTAGTAACCGACTTCGCGATGCAGGCTTTGATACCGCGCATCGCCAAGCGACAGCAGGCGATTGGCGCCAAAGCCTTCGAGGTCGAACAGCGGCTGGATCACCTCATCATCGCCGAAGACGGCAAACACCCGGCCCTTGAACCAGCCATAATGGGTGCCCGGCGCAATGCCGAGGTTCATCCGGGCCAGCACCTCGGCATTCTGCATCGGATCGGCAGGGTTGAACCCGCTGCCAGCCATGGCGCCGCCAGATGTTGCCGCTTCCTGGCCCGTCGCCGGCTGCGCCTGCATCAACATCGGCAGCAGTGCGCTCATACCCACAAGGCCGGCGCTGCCGGTCAGAATCTGGCGTCGGTGCATGGGAAATCTCCTTCGTTACGAAACATGTTATAGGATCATTGGCCAGCAGACGACGCGATGGCGTGCCATTGACCGACAAGTGGACATGCCGGCCCGGTCAAATTACGACCGTGGCCGGGTCATAATCGAAGATTCCAAGGTCATCCTCGCTGCGATCAAAACGCTGTCCGGCTGGCCCCGCGCGTTGCAGGCGATCGGCGCCGGCGGCAGACTCGGCCTGGATCAACTGGCACCGCGCCAGCCGCGCGGCCTCGTAACGTGCCAGCGCTTCGGAAACGGAAGCGGATTCGGCGAAACAGCGGCCGAGCACAACACCATCCTCGATCGCCGTGGCGGCGCCCTGCCCCATGAACGGCAGCATCGGGTGGGCGGCATCGCCGATTAGTGCCATCGCGCCGGCGACGATCCGCGTTGCCGGCGGGCGTACGAACAGTCCCCAGCTGCCGACCATGCCGCCGGGGGCGGCGGCGATCAGATCGGTGACGTCGGGGACCCATCCGGCAAATTCGGCGGCCATGTCAGCCGCAGGCACGCTTTGTGACCAGCCTTCGCCGCGCCAGCCGCCGCTGCGCGTCAGGCCGACACAATTGATCAATTGCCCGCCGCGAACGGGATAGCGGACAAAGGATTTTTCAGCCCCCGTCCACACCACCGATCCCGGTATACGCGCCAAGGCCGGCGCGTCGGCGGCCGGAACCAGCACCCGCCGGGCGATATGGCCGGTGAACCGGGCCCCGGCATCGCCGAAGATCCGGGTGCGGACCAGCGACCTGGCGCCATCGGCAGCAATGAGGATGGCGGCGGTACCGGGACTGCCGCCGGCAAAATCGAGATGGCAACCGCCGGCATCAACCGCAATCGCGGCAAGGCGTTGCCCCGTGCGGATCGCGCCTGCATCATTGGCCGTAACGGCGGCTGCGAGCATCCCATGCAGATCGGCGCGGTGCATCATGTAATAGGCGGCACCATAGCGGTCGCGGACATGGCGGCGATCGATCACCAGCAATTGCACATTGCTGATCCCATCGCGGACAACCTGCTGCGGCGGCGTATCGGCACTGGCCGCCAGCACGCTGCCGAGCCCCAGCGATTCCAGGCCCTTGGTGGCGTTTGGTGTCACCGATATCCCGGCCCCGACATCGCCGAGCACTGCCGCCTGTTCATGGATGATCGGACGAAAGCCGGCGTGTTGCAGCGCCAGCGCCGCGGTCAAGCCGCCAAGTCCGGCCCCGACAATCGCAATCGGCACATCCCGCTCGATCATGGCCGCTCGATCATGGCCGGTCGATCATGGCAAGCCGAGCGCGCCGGGGTTGATGAGGCCCTGCGGATCAATTTCGACCTTGATCGCCGCGATCAGTGCCATGGCGCCGGCGTCACGACCGCGCGCCCAGGGATAGACGCGGCCGATCTGCAAATGGGTTGCTCCGGCGGCGTGAAATACCTCGATCATCTCGGCAGCGATTTTTTTGACCAGTGCCGCCGCTGCTGGATTGGCGGGGTGGCGCGGAAGGTCGGTCGTGGTGCGGCGCTCGTGCGACAGCAGCCGCGCATCGGGCCAGTATAGCACCGGTTCGTACAACAGCCCCGATCGCGCCACGCCGAAAAAACTTGTCCCGATCGTCAACTGCACGGCCGTACAGACATCGGCATGGCGTGCGATCAGCGCCGTCATCGCGGCATCGAGACCGGCAACCGCCGACCAGGGCGCGATGCCGTGCAGCGGCAACATGCGGCCACCGGTCGGCGACAATATCGGCAAGGGCGCAAAGGGTATGGCGCGCACCATGGTCGGCACCGTTGATGGCAATTCGACCGCGCCGAAATCGCAAAGCCGGCGGATGCGCGCCAGACGCCGGCGCAGCGTGGCGGCATCGTCAGCCTCGGCCACCGCATGCAGGTGAAAACCTTCGCGGCCAAGAAAGGCCCGGCCGGCGCGTGCCACCTGCACCATGCGCCACAGCCCGGCCAGCGCTGATCCCTGCGCCAGGCCGATGGCGCGCAGTGCGGCAAAATCCTGCGCAAAACCGCCCGAACCGCCGGCAAATTGCCGCGTCACAGCCGGATCCATGGCAAAGGCCTCGCTGGCCAGGCCGGTGCGGGCAATGGCCCGCATCGCCGCGGCAAGCGCGGCAAAATCGCCGAACAGGAATGATACACCGCCGACCGCCGCCGGGCGCGGTTCCAGGGGCAGGGTAATCCGCGCCTTGATCCCCAGTGCGCCGCAATCATTGGCAAAGACGCCGGTCAGGTCGGGGCCATATTGCCGGGTGAAGGGCTGATGGCCAGGTTGGCCGCCGGCGCCGGTGCGAACCATCCGGCCATCCGCCGCGACAACATCAAAGGCCAGCACAGTATCGCCCGATGTGCCGACGCGCGCCGTGCCAAAGGTCGCGGTGCCCTGGCTAATCGACCCGCCGACCGTGGCGTTCCAGCCCGAAAATGGCCCCCAGAACGGCGTTCGCAGCCCCAGCGGTGCCAGCGCCGCATCCAGCATCGCCCAGGTGCAACCGCATTCCACCGTCACGAACATGTCGGTTTCATTGATCGCCGTTATGCCGGTAAGCGCGGCTGTATCGATGACCAGCGATCGCGCCCGGTCGGGCAGATAGGCCGCCGTATAGGACATGCCGCCGCCGCGCGGGAACAGTGCCAGACCTTGCGCCGTCGCCATGCCGACGCCGGCGGCCAGCGCTGCCACGCTGTGCGGGCGAAAGACCGCCAGGGGTGTGACGCCGGCATCGGCTATATCCTGAGCATAAAAGGCTCGGTCGTCGCTGTCGGTCAGCACTTCGGCGTCAAGCGCCGCAAGCCGGGCGAGCAGCGCCGCATCGCCCAGGGCATGATTCGGCGGAAAAAGCGGCGCTGACGACGCAGTAGACATGGATGATAGTCGCGCGCCGTACCGCCGCTGGCAAATTACTGTCTCGCCGCGCGCCATGCACAGCGTCTATGGCAACGCGCCTATCACTGACTGGCAATGGCCCGCATAATCCGGCACCTTGCCGGTTCATGCAGTCTCATCCTGACCGTTTCGATTTTCGCAGCAACACCTATGCTTGGGGCGTGGTTGCCATGTTGTGCGCCGGTGGCATGATCTCGATGCTCGATCGGCAGGTGTTGATCCTGTTGGTCGAACCGATCAAGACCAGCCTGGCGATATCGGACACCCAGATCAGCCTGTTGCAGGGCTTTGCCGTGGCAATTTTCTATGGCCTGCTGGCGGTGCCTTTGGGGCGCCTGGCCGACAGCGGCAATCGCCGCAACATCATAGCCGCCGGCGCGTTCTTTTTTGCGCTTTCGACAATCGCCGGCGGATTTACCCTGTCGTTCGGCGCGTTGTTCGCAACGCGGCTGTGCGTTGGCATCGGCGAGGCCACGCTGACGCCGGCCGGATCGTCATTAATCGGTGATTATTTCCCGCCGCACAAGGTCGGCCGTGCCATGGGGCTGTTTGTCGGTTCAAGCTTCGCCGGGTCGGGGCTGGCGCTGGTGGCCATCGGCGCCATCATCGCGTGGTTGTCTGCCCATCCGGCGGCGCAATTTCCGTTGATCGGTCGGCCGCAGGACTGGCAGATCGTCTTCATTGTCGCCGGACTGCCCGGCATCCTCTTTTCATTCGCCATTCTGGCGTTGCGTGAACCGCCGCGCAGCAGCGGCCTCGCTTTGGCTGGCGTCGAGGCTGGCCAGGGCACCGCCCCCATTGCCGACGTCATCGCGTTTATCAGCACCCATTCCCGGCTGTTGATCCCGGTGTTTCTCGGCCTGCCGATTCTGGCGGCCGGTCAGTTCGGGCTCAACGTCTGGACGCCAACATTCTTCATTCGCACCTTTGGGTGGACGCCGGCCCAGATCGGCCCGATCTTTGGCGTCATGGTCGGCGTTCTCAGCACTCTGGGCGTCATCTCCGGTGGATGGCTTGCCGACAGGATGATCGGACATGGCCGGATTGATGCCAATCTGCAAGTTTCGATGGCGGCAGCGTTGATCGCGGCACCGTTCATTCTGGTCTTTCCGCTGGTCGGGTCACCGATCCTTGCCTTGGTGCTGTTGGCGCCCGTACTGTTCTTTGGTGCCATGCCCTTTGGTGCCGGGCCGGCCGCGATCCCGGTGCTGGCGCCCAACCGGATGCGGGCACAGTTGATGGCTGTCTATCTGTTGTTCGGCAATCTGTTCGGCGCCGGCCTGGGGCCATGGATGGTCGCCGCCTTCACCGATGGCGTATTGCACGATCCGCTGGCGATCCGTTTTTCAATCGCCATTGTTGGCACGGGCGTCATTCTGACAGGCGCCGCCATCGTCGGGCTGGGCGCGCGCGCGATGCGAATTCAGAAATCCGGGCAGGCGATCCCATGATCTTGAAACCTCAGCTTGAATCGCTCGATGTCCTGATGGTGCCCGGCGTTTTCGACGGGCTTTCGGCCTTGCT
Source organism: Sphingomonadales bacterium (assembly GCA_025360285.1). Taxonomy (GTDB): domain Bacteria; phylum Pseudomonadota; class Alphaproteobacteria; order Sphingomonadales; family Sphingomonadaceae; genus Sandarakinorhabdus. The sequence goes on along the minus strand of JANYCM010000035.1, from coordinate 6,545 downwards.
TGCCGAACAGGCGGGTTTCCCGGCGGTGTTCCTGTCGGGAGCATCCTTGTCCTATGCTCGGCTTGGCCGGCCCGACGCCGGTCTGGTTGCGGTGACCGAGCTTGCCGACGCCTGCGCCCGCATTGCCGATCGTGTGGACATTCCGGTGCTCGTCGATGGCGACAGTGGCTATGGCAACGCCGTCAACCTGCAGCGCACGATCCGATTGCTGGAACGCGCCGGTGCTGCGGCTGTGCAGATCGAAGACCAGGTCGCGCTAAAGCCGATGCACGCGCTGCAATCGCGGCCACTGGTACCGATTGCCGAAATGGTCGGCCGGATCAGGGCAGCGCAGGACGCGCGCAGCTCTGAATCCTTGCTGATTTCGGCGCGATCCGATGCCCAGCCTTCAATCAGTTTTGCCGAAACCATGGATCGTTGCCACGCTTATGTTGATGCCGGCTGCGACCTTTTGCTCGCCGAAGGCCTGTCGAATGCCGAAGACGCCGCTACCCTGTCAGCAGCCTTCGCGGCGCGGGTGCCGCTGATCCATAATCTGCTCGAAGGCGGCCCGTCGCCATTTCGCAGTGCCCATGATCTGGCACGCTTTGGCTTTCGCGTGGCGCTGCTCGCCGGCGCCATGGTGCAGACATCGGCGCGCGCCATGGCCGACATGCTGGCGCACATTCACGCCACCGGATCGACCCTTGCCGTGCGGGACCAGATGCTGCTGGCGCCCGACATGGCCCGGCTGGTGGGTGCGCCGGCATTGGCCGAAGCTGCCAAGCGCTGGGGTTAGGGTTGCAAGCGGCAACATGCGCTAAGCGTCTGCTGCGATCAGATCGGCCGCTTTTTCCCCGATCATGATGGCCGCCGCATTGGTGTTGCCCGAAATCGGCGCCGGAATGATCGAGGCATCGGCGACGCGTAGCCCGGCCACGCCGCGCACCCGCAAACGATCATCGACAACGCCTTCCGGCCCCATCGCGCAGGTGCCAACCGGGTGATAGCCAAGGAAGGTCGTCGCCCGCAGATGGGCTTCCCAATCCGCATCGCTTTCGCAGGCAAGGCCCGGCAGGCGTTCACCCGTCATCCCGCTGCGAATCGGTGGCTGCGCCATAATCGTCCGCACGAACCGGCACGCGCGGATCAGGCGTTCAATGTCGTGCGGATCGCCTAGTAACTGGTGATCGATCACCGGGCGATCACGCGGATCGGACGATCGCAAGGTTAGCCGGCCGCGCGCCCGCGGATAGTTGAGAGCGGCTACCACCGTCACCGCCGGCTGGCGATAAGGCACAACGCCATCAGGCGAAAAGGCAAAGGCAAAGGGGCCGAACATCAATTGGATATCGGGCGAAACCACATCAGGCGATGACCGGAAAAACGCGACGGCATGAGGATAGGGACTGGTTGCCGGTCCGCGCCGGTTTATCGCCCAGCGCAGCAGTGCCAGTGCCATGCGCGGGCCGCGGGCATCCATGTTGTAAGTATGCTGGCTGACGTCCCAACTCATATTGGCGTTGGGATGTTCGCCCAGATTGCGCCCGACGCCTGGCGACTCCTGCAACAGCGGAATGCCATGCCGCGCCAGTTCGTCGCCGGGGCCGACCCCCGACAGCATCAGCAGCTTGGGTGTTGCCAGCGCCCCGGCACTCAGCACGACCTGTCCGCCTCGGGCCAGGATTTCAGCGGCGCCGCGCCGATAGACGATGCCCGTCACCCGTCCTTCGGTGATGACCACGCGCTGGACCTCGGCGTTGGTGATGATTGCCAGATTGGCCCGCTTGCCGGCCGCGCCGAGATAGGCTCGCGCTGCGCTCCAGCGGGCACCGCGGCGCTGCGTGACCTGGGGCGCCGACGCGCCTTCCTGGATTTCGCCATTATAGTCGGGATTGGCGGCAAGGCCGGCGGCGACGGCGGCGTCAACAAAGGCCGCGCCCAGCGGGTGCGTCGAGCGCAGCGGACCAACATCGAGCGGGCCCAGGGCGCCGCGCCATTGACCGCCGACCGGGCTGTTTTCCATCCGGCGGAAATAGGGCAGTACATCGGCAAACCCCCACCCGCGGTTGCCCGCTGCCGCCCAGCCATCGAAATCAGCCCGGGCACCGCGGACGAACAACATGCCGTTGATCGATGACGACCCGCCCAGCACCTTGCCCGCTGGCCACAGATCGATCTTGCCACCGCGCGACGCATCTGGCTGGGCAAGATGTGCCCAATCGACCTTGGGATTGCCGATCAGTCGGACAATACCGGCGGGGATGTGGATTGCCGGATCGCGATCAGTGCCGCCGGCTTCCAGCAACAGCACCCGGCGGCGTGGGTCCTCGCTCAACCGCGCCGCCAGGGCGCAGCCCGCCGAACCGGCCCCGACGATAATGACGTCGAAACTGTCGGTCATCGATCAGGCAAGCGTTTCGGTCGCGTGCAGCGCCTGGAAACTTGCATATTCATTGACGTCGTCGCGGCGCTGCGCCGCCCAACTGGTGGCAAAGCCGCGCGGATAGTGGCTGTCGTCATCGCGCCGGCCGTCGGTGCACCAGAGCAGCGGGAACAGGTCGCCACCGGGCGCTTCGCCCTCGATCATCTCGTCAAAGCTGACACCGGCGATATTGAGGCAATCCGGCCGCGGCGACCACCGCACATCGTCCCCGAACACCCGTACCGACAGGGCAATCCGCCAATCGTCGGTCGGATTGCCATGAGAATAGTGCAGGGCGCGGGGATGGACGACGAGCATGTCGCCCACCGCCATGTCCCAGGTGAGGAACCGACCAGCATAGGCGGGATCGGCTCGCATCGCCTCGCCGTCGGGGTGGGGCAGGCGGTCATCAGGGCGGATCATCTTGCGGGCGTTGGGGCTGAACAACCAATATTTGTCGTCATTGTCATGGGTGCCGGCGATCACCTCAAGGCTGTTGGCCTTGCAGATCGGCGTCAGCGGCACCCACAGCGACGGCACCATCGTGGTTTCGGGTGTCACCGGCCAGCCCATGCGGTCATTGTGCCAGATCGTCTTTTCGGTCGATTGCGGCTTCTTGGCAAAAATCTCGTCGAAGAAAAATCGTGCGCTGGTCGATCGCAGCGCCCTGGCGGCGGCTTCACCGATCGGGCTTTCAAAGACAAATCGCCGGAATTCGGGGATTTTACGCGCCATGTAGCGGCCGGGATTATTGGGCAAAAGGCCGAAATCCTTCTTGTCGATCAACAGTTCGCGGGCCGGCCCCTCCATGGAATGCAGCCATGCAGGATCAAAGACATTGCGCAGGCAGACCACGCCGTCGCGCGCATAGGTTGCGGCATCGTCATCGCTGACCGGGCGCAGCGGGTGCGTATTGAAGGGCATGAAATACCTGTCCATTGGCGTCGCACCATGCGACCGGCCACGGTATCGGCACATCAATATATAAATTCAAATCAAAGATCGGCAGTTTGCCATGCGCCATATGCATCGGCGGCACAGGCAGCACGCAATTCGGCAACAAACATGTTGACGACCGGTCGATTCGGCATCGACTTGCGCGTGATCAACCCTGCCTTGCGCATCACCGGGCAGCCCGGTGCGTCGATCCGCACCACAGCGCCGCGCAGCGTGCGCCGCTGCATGACATGTTCGGGCAGGATGCCGATGAAACCGCCATTGACGACAAGCGAATGAATCAGATTGAGCGAATTGGTGCGGACCACGAATTCCGGCGTGGCCAGGCCATCAGCCGAAAAATAATGATCGAGAAAATCGCGCATGTGCGGCTGATCGACAACCGCCCAGCGCTGGCCGAGCAGCAGCGCCTTGTCTATCCCGGCCGCGCCGGCGAGGGGATGTGCCGCGCCGGCATAGACATAGGCGCTGATGTCCATAATAGGTTCTACAACCACGTCATTTGGCAACATCATATTGGAAAGATTAGAAAATATTATATCAAGTCGGCCATCTCGCAAGGCTTCGACCAATTCTTCGAGGAAGCCTTGCGTAACCGTTAGCGCCACATCCCGGCCGGCGCCACACACTGCGGCGACGGCGCGGTCGACGATATGATCTGAAAACATCGCGGCCATGCCGATGGCCAGCTCGCCCCTGGCGCCGGCCTGCACGGCCTTCACTTCCGCCCTGGCACGGGCGGCTTCGTTGAGCATCAGCCGGGCATAACGATAGAGCGCGTCGCCTGCCGGCGTCGGCACCATGCCCCGTGGGCGCCGTTCCAGCAGCACGGCGCCGACGATGTCTTCAAGGTTCTTGATGCTGCGGGTCAGGGCCGGCTGGCTGATGAACACACGTTCCGCCGCCTTGGACAGATTGCCGGCGTCAACGACGGCGGCAAAGTGGCGAAGGTGGCGAAGTTCCATCCTGCCAGACTACAACATTGGGCCCGATCGGCAACTGCCATGCGCCGTATCTATGCCATTGGCCAATAAATCGAATTGTCATGCATGATGGACGCCGCCAGTCTGGGACCATGGATACGTCTGAATTGCGCCCGCACCAACCGGATATCGGCATCGAGATCGATGGCCCCGGCCCGGTCTATTTTGACAATGTCGTCACCGACAATCTGCTCGACGCGTTCATGGAACTGGCGGCGGAGGTCTGGACGATCCGCGATCGCCAATTCGTTCTCGAAGCTGTGCTGGCGGCCAAGGGCATCGATGCTGCCGCCCTGATCGAGGCGTATCGCCCGCCGCCAGCCGAAACCGCGGCGCGCAAGGCCCTGCGCGAAGTTTTTGTGGCCCGGTTGCTCGCCAGCTTCCTGCGACGGCCTGACAGCAAGGAGATTTGAAATGCCAGCGCTCACCAATCGCGGTCAATTGGGCGCGCTGCCGCGCCCGACACGGCTGGCGGATGAATCCTATCTGGATTTCCTCGAATCGTTCCGCGACGTGCTGTTGACGCGTATGTTCCCGGCCATGGCCGCGGCCGGTCATGCCCGGATGATAGCCGCCGGCCTGCCGCTCGATGATGACGCCGTTCCACTGCCAGCGATCCAGGCCGAATTTGCCCGTGCGCCGATCGTGCCGACCTGGCAGCGCTTCATGCGGTCGCAGCAGGAAATGATGTGGCGTCGCACCCGCGCCAGTTTTGCCATTACCGGCGCGGCGCATCTTGCCGATCTTGCGGCGGCGACCAGCGCCGGCCCCGGCCGGCTGATTGAAGATCCGGGCTTTGTGGTGCCGGATTATGCCCGCCGCGAAATTCATCTTCAGCCCGGCGGCTATACCGATGATCCGCTGGGCGGCATTGTCTATCACTATGGCACCAAGGTGTTTTACCAGGGCGGCAATGATCAGGATGAACTGCACGCCGAACTTGCCAGCCTGACAACATTGCCGGGCGATGGCAGGGTTGCCGCTGTGCTCGATCTGGGCTGTTCGGTCGGCCAGGGCACGTTGAAGCTGAAGGCACGCTTTCCCGATGCCGAAATATGGGGCCTTGATGTGGGCGCGCCGATGGTGCGCTATGCCCATGCCCGCGCCGTGCAGGAACAAGTTCCGGTCAATTTCATCCAGGCCCTCGCCGAGGACATGCCGTTCGATGACGACCATTTTGATATCGTTTTTGCCTATATCCTGTTCCACGAACTGCCGATCGCCATCATCCCCAAGGTGCTGGCGGAAGTACATCGCGTCCTGCGCCCCGGCGGCACGTTCGTGATCTTTGAATTCCCCAGCGCCAGCCAGCATCTGCCGCCCGCCCTCCGCTTCATGATCGACTATGACAGCCGCAACAATTGCGAGCCCTATTCGCCCGATTTCGTCCATGCCGATTTTCGCAGCATGCTGGCCGCGGCAGGCTTTGCCGTCAGCGATGGCCCCGCCAGCCGCAACAGCTTCCTGCAATCGATCGTGGCCACCCGGCCATGAGCAATTTGCTGGCCGTCGCCGATACCAAGCTGCACGTCGTCCGGCGCGGATCGGGGCCGCCGTTGCTGTTGCTCGTCGGATTGGGCGGGCGCGCCGATTTCTGGACCGGTACGATGGATCATCTTGCTGACCGTTTCGATTGCATTTCCTTCGATCATCGCAAGGTTGGCGACAGCCTGCCCTCCGACATCCGCACGACTGTTGCCGTGATGGCGGCCGACGCGCTGGCCTTGCTTGACCGGTTGGGCATCGTGCGTGCCGACATCCTCGGGCATTCGCTGGGCGGCGCCATCGCCCAGCACATTTCCGTTCATGCGCCTGAACGGGTGGGGCGGCTGATGCTGTCGGCCAGTTGGGCGGGGCCGCATCCGGCATTCCTCGAACTGTTCGCCCTGCGCAAGGCGGTGCTGCAGTACTGTGGCCCGGCGGCCTATATGTTGCAGGGAAATCTGCTCGGCAATCCGGGGTGGTGGGCTATGGCCAACCACGATGTCATGCAGGCCGGCATTGCGGCGCGGCTGGCCAGCTTTGCTGGTATCGACATCGAAATGGAACGAATGGACGCAGTGACGGCGCATGATCTGCGGGACAGGGTTGGCGACATCCGCGCCGAAACCCTGGTCATCTGCGCCCGCGATGATTCGATCACGCCGCTGCCGCTATCGCAGGAACTGGCAGCGCTGATACCCGGTGCGCGGCTCGAGGTT